>JAGHDB010000103.1 GCA_021160155.1 Bacteroidales bacterium
GATCTATGCACTGATGCCGGCTTTAGCCGTCTCTCTGTTTTTATTCGGACTGGGAGCATTAGTGGTCACGGGGGTAGCTGTCGTTTCTTGTGTGTTGTTTGAATACCTGATTGCCCGTTTTATTCTGAAAACTCAACCTGCTTTAGGGGACGGATCAGCAATTCTAACCGGTTTGTTATTGGCTTTTAACGTACCGAGTAATCTGCCGGTATGGATTATTCTTATCGGGAGTCTGGTAGCCATCGGAATTGGAAAGATGTCGTTCGGGGGATTGGGAAAAAACCTGTTTAATCCGGCATTGGTAGGCAGGGTTTTTTTACTGATTTCATTTCCTGTGCAAATGACTTCCTGGCCTAAAGCAGTGGAAGCCCGTTGGAATTATTTGGATGCCACTACCGGTGCAACTCCGCTGGGCCTTCTGAAAGAGGGATTGAAAAACGGGGAACCCCTCTCTAGTGTAATGGACGAGATACCTGATTATGTACACCTTTTCCTGGGAAATATCGGCGGGTCAATGTGTGAAATTTCTGCAGTAGTCTTGTTGTTAGGCGGACTCTACCTGCTGTGGAAAAAAGTGATTACCTGGCACATCCCCGTATCAGTCCTGCTTACGGTTTTTGCATTTACCGGTATTTTATGGGCGATACATCCCGGTCAGTATGCCGATCCGGTTTTTCATATTCTTTCCGGCGGTGTGATGCTGGGTGCTGTTTATATGGCAACCGATATGGTGACGTCACCCATGTCGCATACCGGTCAGATTATTTTCGGTATGGGTATCGGTGTTATTACCGTTCTGATCAGGGTGTTCGGATCTTATCCCGAGGGTGTTTCATTTGCCATCCTGATTATGAATGCTTTTGTTCCATTGATTGACAGATATTTCAAGCCTAAAAGGTTTGGGGAGGTAATAAAAAATGGCTAAAAAAGAATCCAGCTTTAAAAACATGGTGATTACACTGCTGGTGGTCACTGTTTTGGCTTCTTCAGCCCTGGCCTATATCAACGAACTGACTAAAGGCCCGATTGAAGAAGCCAAACTGAAAGCAAAACTGGAAGCCATCGGTAAGGTGGTTCCGGAGTTTAATAACAATCCGAGTGAAGAGATGTACACCATTCAATCCGACCTGGGTGAGCTTGAATGCTATCCGGCTAAACAGTCGGACAAATTGGTTGGAACAGCTATCAGTACGCTGACAAAACTGGGGTTTTCCGGAACTATCCGGATTATGGTCGGCATCTCACCCGAAGGTAAAATAATTAACTCTGTGGTCCTGGAACATAGCGAGACACCCGGATTAGGCAGTAAAATGACACAGGCAAAATTTAAAGACCAGTTTAAGAACCTGGATCCTGCAAAAGAGGAGCTGAAAGTAACCAAAGACGGAGGGGTGATTGATGCTATTACCGCCTCAACCATTACGTCAAGGGCATATTGTGACGCGGTTCAAAGAGCTTATAATGCATACAGGAAAGGAGGCCTTAAATGAATCAGTGGCAAAATTTCTCAAAAGGTTTTTTTAAAGAGAACGGAGTTTTTGTGCTTCTGTTGGGGATGTGCCCGACTTTAGGTGTAACCTCTTCAGCCATTAACGGGTTGGGGATGGGATTGGCAACTACTTTTGTATTGGTGATGTCAAATGTGGTGATCTCACTCATTAAGAATTTGGTCCCCGATAAAGTCAGAATTCCTGTTTTTATTGTGGTGATCGCTTCGTTTGTAACCATTGTTCAAATGACGATGGAAGCTTTTGTGCCGGCACTCTTTAAAGCACTGGGAGTCTTTATCCCGCTTATTGTGGTCAACTGCATTATTCTCGGACGGGCCGAAGCTTTTGCTTCGAAAAATAATGTACTCTCTTCGCTGTTAGACGGACTGGGTATTGGTCTGGGATTTGCCATGGCACTGACCATGTTGGGGTCAATCCGTGAAATTTTAGGTAACGGATCCCTTTTTAATTTCAAATTTGTTCCGGAGGATGCATCTACCATGCTGGTATTTGTGCTTTCTCCGGGTGCTTTTATTGTTTTGGGTTACCTGATTGCCCTGGTTAACCGAATTCGTAAAGTGAGTTAATCCTGAAAAACAAAAGAGATGAATTTAATTGTAATTATAATAGGCGCCATATTTGTTAACAACATTGTTCTTAACAAGTTTCTGGGAATATGTCCGTTTCTGGGTGTTTCGAACCGTGTAAGTACTGCTGTCGGGATGGCCGGAGCAGTGGCTTTTGTCATGGTGCTGTCAACTATGGTCACCTGGTTGTTGCAACGTTATTTACTGGATCCTTTTGGTATTGCTTTTATGCAAACCATCACTTTTATTCTGGTTATTGCCGCATTGGTTCAACTGGTTGAAATCATCCTGAAAAAAGTATCTCCGTCGCTGTATCAGGCACTTGGGGTTTACCTTCCTCTGATTACAACCAACTGTGCCATTCTGGGAGTTGCAGTGCTTACCATTCAAAATGATTTTAACCTGATTCAGGGCGTGGTATATGCACTCTCAAATGCCATAGGATTCGGACTTGCTCTGGTGATCTTTGCAGGTTTGCGTGAACGGATGGATCTGGCGAATATTCCTAAAGGTATGCGTGGAATACCGATCTCCCTCGTGGTGGCCGGATTACTTGCCATGGCTTTCATGGGCTTCTCCGGTATTGTCTGATATCCTTATTTTATAACCATCTAAACCATCTAAACCATCTAAACCTTCTATAAGCTTTCTAAACTCTTTTTCCCCTATTTCTCTTCCCATCCTCTTGCTTCAGGAGCTACATCCTGACCTGAGAACGCTCCTTTTAAATATTTGTAATACCCGGTAATGGCTATCATGGCTGCATTATCTGTGGTATAGGCTGATTCAGGGATATAAATGTTCCATCCCTGCTTACGGGCTTCCTGCCGAAGTGCAGATTGTAGTCCTGAATTGGCAGAAACCCCGCCGGCAAGGGCAATATTACGTATGCCGGTTTGTATTACTGCCAAACGTAATTTATTTAAAAGGATCTCTATGATCGTATGTTGCAGGGAAGCACAAAGATCTTCCCGGCGCTTTTCAATAAAATATGGATCTTCATGAATTCGGTCACGAATAAAATAGAGAAACGAAGTTTTCAGCCCGCTGAAACTGTAATTGAGATCCTTCAGCCTGGGTTTGCTGAAAGTAAATGCGTCCGGGTTGCCTTTTTGTGCAAGTTGATCTACTGCCGGTCCTGCAGGGTAGGTCAACCCAATGACTTTGCCGCATTTATCGAAAGCTTCGCCCGCAGCATCATCAATGGTTTGCCCGATGATCTCCATCTCAAGATAATCACGTACCACAACAATCTGGGTATGGCCTCCTGAAACCAATAAACAAAGAAATGGAAAGGGAGGTGAGCCGGTTATAACCTGAGCGGACCGCTTTTTCTGATCCCGGATGAACAGGGCCAGAATATGTCCCTGCAGGTGATTGACAGCGATCAGGGGAATATTCAATGCCAGAGCTAACCCTTTGGCAAAGGAACTCCCTACCAATAATGAGCCCATTAATCCGGGACCGCGTGTAAATGCTACTGCACTTAAATCGTTTACAGTGATACCTGACTGGTTAATTGCCTGTTTTGCAACCGGAATGATATTTTGCTGGTGAGCTCTTGAAGCCAGTTCCGGTACTACTCCGCCGAATTCACGATGAACTTCCTGGTTCGCAATAAGGTTGGATAAAAGAACACCATCCCGGATTACGGCTGCTCCCGTATCATCGCAAGATGATTCTATTCCGAGAATGACGGTTTTCATATAACAGCTATTAAAAGGCTTTTTATTATTTTGTCAAGGTTTAAGGGTGGTTAAAAATACGAAAGAATCTTTCATTGAAACACCGTTTACTGCATAGAATGGGAGTAGCCATTATGATTTTGGCTGTTTTGGGGCTTTTGATTTTACTTACAGCCCGTTCTTCCTGGGTACAAACCAAAGTGGCAACTATTTGGTTAACACGCATTGAAGCTGCTTCTGATGCTGAATTGTCAGTCGGGAAAATAAAAGTGAGATGGCCGTTTGGTATCCGGATTGAGAATCTTCTGGTAAAGGGCCCATTGTCGGATACATTATTTTATTCTCCATGGATACATGTTTCAATTAACCACCTGAATTTAAAAAAACGCCGCTTCCGGATCGGTAATGTTTTGCTATCTGATCCGGTGATCCGGATCAAACAACTTCCAGACGGGAGAATGAATTATTATTCACTTGTAAAAGTTTTTAAGAGCGGGGATACAGTGGGTAATGAACGGTTTGATTTTCATTGTGACCGGTTGACATTGCATCATGGGAAATTTCAGTATCGTAAATTCGGAGCTCTTCCTGAGCCACATCAATTAAATACTAATGACTTGTTTGTAACTGATATTGAAGCGGATATAGCCGGTATCTCCCGAACAATGAAAGGATGGTCAGCAAAGATTGATCATATGAGTTTCAAAGAACAGAGTGGATTGATCCTGAATGAACTGACCTCAAAAGTTGAACAGGATACTATGACTGTTCATATATCACGGTTGCATCTTCAAACGGAATTTTCAACACTGATTCTTCCGGATGCTCAATGGATGATTTTTAAAACTCACCTAAAGAACGATTCTGATAATCTGCATCTCAGAATCAGTCGAGGATCTCAAATTGATTTTCGTGATATTACCTGTATTACGGGCCAGAAAATAAACCTTCCACCGCTGTATCTTAGTGGAAATTATACGGGATCGATTCGCCATGGTGTTTTTCGCAACGGAAACATAAACCTCGAAGGAGTGGTCTCTTATATTGGATCGTTCAATTACCGGTATACGGGAGACTGGATGGATTCATATATTGATATGAATTGCAGGCAATTAGCTTTGGATTTAAATGGTTTACAGGAGAAAGCGTTAAACGGACAGATCCCGGGCCTGGTATCCGGTATTCCCGCTTCGCTTACCGAACTGGGTCGTGTGGGTTTTGAAGGAACCTTGCAGGGAACGCCGGGTGATTTTACCAATCAGGGAATCTGGCATACCACGATGGGAGAACTGCATACCGGATTGAGAGTTGAGAAAGATAGTGCCACTTCACATTTCCTCGTAAAAGGTACTCTGGAGTCAGAAGCACTTAATCCAAATCTTTTATCCGGATGGCAGTTGCCATTTTCAAGGCTGGCATTTACCGTGCAGGTGGATGGTATTTGGGACGGTCATGATCATTGGATTGCAGGTGTTACTGGTGATCTGCAGCAATTCAGGTACCGGGGTAAGGATTTTCATCATCTGAAAATTAACGGATTAACCGGAGATCAGGGGTTTCAGGGAAATCTGAAGTTGAATGATCCGGATTTGCAGTTTGAATTCAGTGGCGGATTGGATCTCAGCGGTACGGTTCCGGCAGTTGATGTGGATCTGAATATCGGATATGCCAGCCTGGTAAATCTGGGATTTGTGACCCATGATACACTGGCAGAACTTCAGATGAAGATGCAGGGTGAGTTTAAAGGAAACAATCTGGATGATTTGAGCGGCCAATTATGGATTGAAAACTCAAAATATACGAATTCAAACGGTGTTCTTCCGGTTAGTGATCTTTCTTTTAGTATCCGTCCGGAAATGGGTGGTCGAAAATTCATACTGAATTCTGAATACGTGGATGCCCGTGTGATAGGAGCTATTTATCCCGGTAAACTCCTGCAGCAGCTCAGTCAACTATCCGCGGATTACCTGCCGCTTGAAACATCCGAAAATTCCCTTTCATCAGAAAAGAATCTTAATAATTTTTCGTTTAATATCAACCTGAAAAATCCTGCTCCCGTTACCCGAACGCTTTTACCTTTTGTTCAGACCAAAGATAATACCCAGATCAGCGGACAGTACAATGCAGAGAATCAAAAGATCTATATTGAAGGGTCTTCGCCCCAGTTTGCTCTCGGTCATACGCAATATACCAATCTGTTCTTCCAGCTTGAATCTTTTAAGGATAGCCTGACCCTGATCGGTCAGCTTGATAAACTTCAATTCGATCTCTATTCTCGGTATGACCAAATCAAATTAAATTGTCATCTGACTTCAGGAC
>JAGHDB010000354.1 GCA_021160155.1 Bacteroidales bacterium
GATTTACACGTGACCGTGTCTTCGGAAATATGAATATAGACTATAAACTCACAAATTGGCTTTCTCTTTATGCAAGAGCAGGACTTGATTTTTACAATGAATACCGGAAAGATATTACACTTTCAGGAACAAAAAATAACATCAGGAGAAAAAGAGGTGGCCAGTTTAATCAAAACCAGTCTTATTTTGATGAAACTAATGCCGATCTGATGCTGAAATATGATAAAACATTCGGTGATTTTCGTGTGGATGGGTTTGTTGGAGCCAACTACAGAAACCTCAAAACACAAAGCATGTACATGCGGGCCAACGACCTGACCGTGCCGGATCTGTTTACCATATCCAATGTTAAGGGAAATCCTGCAGTGAGTATGTACACCTACCAGAAAGAGACAAACAGCCTCTATTTTGCAGCCAACGGATCCTATAAGAATTATCTTTTCCTGGGAATTACGGGACGTAATGACTGGAGTTCTACCCTTCCCGCTGCGAACAGATCTTATTTCTATCCATCTGTCAATCTTGGTTTTATCCTGACTGAAATTTTTGATATTAACAAGGATGTACTCAGCTTTGCCAAACTTCGCGGAAGTTGGGCCCGGGTCGGTGGAGATACCGGTGCTTATCAGTTGGCCAGAACCTATTCAGCCAGCTCATTTAATTCAATCTCTATGTTTAGTCCGAGTTCTACGCTTCCGCCAACCAATCTGAAGCCAGAACTAACCTCATCATTTGAATTCGGAGCAGATTTGAGATTCTGGCAAGACAAGCTTTCCCTTGATATTACGTACTATGACCAAACCACTGTCAACCAGATTCTCTCCGTAGCCACATCTTCTACTACGGGATACCGGTCGATGAGATTAAATGCAGGTGAAATTGAGAATAAAGGTGTTGAACTGATGTTGAACTATAAAGTATTTGATAATCCCTCTGGTTTTAACTGGAATTTAGGTTTAAACTGGGCTACAAACAAAGGGACAGTAAACAAACTTTATGGTGACTTAGAATCCTACCAGATATCTCCGGGTTTTGGTGGATGTAAAACACTTGGGATCCCGGGTCAACCCTGGGGAATTTTGTGGGGATTGCCCTTTGTTAGAAATGATGAAGGAAAAGTTGTAGTAGACGACAACGGGATCCCGTTGACTACCAATGTCGGTACCAACCTGGGAAATGTCACCCCCAAATGGACCGGTGGACTAAGAAACACATTCAGATTTAAAAACCTGTACCTGATGATGTTAATTGATGGAAGAATGGGTGGCGATTTCTTCAGCTGTAGTGCTTGGCACTCTTACTTTACCGGAAGTTATGAGGTAACCACGAAAGATCATGTCAGGGAAAACGGGATGATCGTGGACGGGGTCAAGCAGGACGGAAGTGTAAACGACATCCGTGTTTCGGCCCAGAAATATTTTGAAGGTTCATGGATGTGGAACAATCATGAATATTCCATACTTGACGGAACCTACATTAAGTTCAGGGAACTTGTCATTGGGTATGACATCAACGTAAAAAAAATTAAGTGGGTTCGGAAATTCAACATCTCCCTGGTAGGGAGAAACCTTGCCATATTATACAGGGATAAGAGCACCAAGGAACTGGGCATTGACCCTGAAGTCGGCCTCGGAGGAGGTAACTGGGGAGTTGGATTTGAGAATTTCCAAATACCTACCACCAGAAGTTTAGGTATTAAAGCAACAGTAAGCTTCTAAAAAACAATACTATGAAAACAATAAATAAATTTAAAGTCGCATTACTGGCATTGGTTCTTGTGATCATCGGGTCATGTACCAAGAACTTTGATGAAATGAATGTCAATCCTAATGCTGCTACCGTTGTGCCCGCCACAAATGTTTTTGGGCGTGCCATCATTTCTGTGGCCGGTACATTGTTCGGCGAAAGGCTGGATGTGTATTATGCAGGTTCTTATGCCGGTCATACTGCCCATATCGGTATCGGAGACTATGAATATCGTGTGGACATCAACAACAGTATGTGGCGGGGTATGTATACCTCCATGACCTATTTTGTGGATGCCATGAGACTGGCCGATGGAGAAGGAAATACTAATCTGTATGCTGCCGCTCTGACCCTGAAAGCTTACAGTGCTCAAAAAACCACTGATATGTGGGGTAAGATTCCATACTCTGAAGCCTTCCGCCTTGAAGATAATATCATCTATCCAAAATATGACTCTCAAAAAGAGGTCTACCATGCGATTCTTGATGAATTAAAGACTGCAGCCGATATGTTCAATAGTGGAACAGGTAATCTGGGTGCAGGAGACTTTCTATTTAATGGCAATTTGGATAAATGGAAAAAGTTCTGTAATTCCACACGCCTGAGAGTAGCTATTCGTATCTCTTCAGTGGATGAAGCTACTGCAAATGCAGTTATAACAGAAATTCTAAACAACCCCGACACCTATCCACTATTGACCGATAATAGTGACAATGCTTATCTGTGGTTTCCCGGTGTGCCTCCTGATCAGGAATTCTGGTATGAACGCATGGGTGCAGCCAGCGGAATTAAAACAGATCCCTACCGAACCAATTATGAGCTGATTCAAGCACTTAAAGATCACAATGACCCCAGGCTGCCCGTTTATGCCGATAAAAACAAATATGGTATATACAACGGTTACCGTTTTTACAATGGTCAAACCATGGACACACTGAACAACGGAAATAATGTTTCACATATCGGAGACCGGTTTGGGAATGACCCCAAAGGGTTTTCGCCATTCATGAATTGTGCAGAAACCTATTTTATCCTGGCTGAAATTTATGAGCGTGGTCTTGCAAGTGGAGATGCACAACAAGCCTATGAAACCGCTATTAAAAGATCTCTTGAAGAAAATGGAATTGACGAAGCGGCTACAGCAACTTTCCTGGCACAATCAGATGTAGCCTGGGATAGTGGAACAACCAGCAACCTGGATAAAATCTATCTCCAGAAATGGATCAGTCTTTTCAAACAGAGTGTGGAAGCCTGGTCAGAAAACAGGAGAACCGATGTTCCTAAAATAACTGATGTATCAGAAAACTATGCGCTGTCTCATAATCGTCCGCCATTCAGAATGGCTTACGCGGATGAAGAAAAATCCCTGAACACCAATTTCCCCACGGATGTTGTTGAAACAGATATTTTTTGGGGCACTCAGATGTGGTGGGATACGAGAACGGATGTCCATTAACGGAGATAACAATATTTTCTCATAATTAATAGTCATAAAGCCATTCAATACGATTCTGTCACTTATTGTTCAGGCTAAAAAGAAACAGGTGGGCGCAATCACCTGTTTCTTTTTTTACCATTTAATATACCCCGGAAAACAGGCAATCCCATATATATAATCAGGGCATCAATTAACCATTCAGAATACAATATTGACTTGATCAACAGGTAATTATTGTAAAAATATCCCCTGAAACAGCAAAGAAAATACATAGTAGCTAACAGAAACCCGCGTATATTTGAGTACAAATACTAATAAAATCACCCATGAAAACGTTTAGATTAATCACAGTGCCAGTCGTAATATCTATACTGGTGAGCATAAACCTGACTCCCACGTTACGGGCACAGCTCCCTGTTCCCGAAAGAGGATTTATCAGCAATCAACCGGCAGAAACCTGGGAAGACGGCCTGATCTGCGGTAATGGAACAATTGGTGCCAATATTTTTGGTCACCCAATAAATGAAACCGTTATCTTCACCCACGAACGGCTCTTTCTGCCGATGGGACCACCCACCATGCCTCCTGATCAATCTGAGCGGCTTTTTGAGATCCGTTCGCTGATCGACAGGGGATTGTACAAACAGGCCACCAATCTTCAATTCGATCTATCAGGGCAGAAGAGTTTCATGTATCCTGATCCTTTTGTTCCGGCTTTTGATCTTCGTATTCAGATGGATCAAACGATGGATATACGTGATTATATGCGATCGGTCAATTTCCAGACGGGAGAGGCAGTCATTCACTGGAAGAGTACTCAGGGAGTTTATGAACGCAGGATGTTCGTTTCGCGGGCCGACAGTATCGCTGTACTGCTTCTTACCGGTCCGGGCAAAGGACAACTCAACTGCCGGCTGCAATTGCAAACAAGAACACCCTCGGAAAAACTGGGTGAACGAAAAATTGCCGCTTCAAACCGGATGTTTCAGGACCATATTTCAAATATCAAAAGCATTGCTTCATCCAATACACTGAAATAC
>JAGHDB010000302.1 GCA_021160155.1 Bacteroidales bacterium
GTAATGGGCGAAAATATATAATAAAAGATTAGGTTTTAAGTTTTTTAGGTTGTATATTTGCTTATTGATAAGTTACGTGTTCTGACTTAAGATTTTCTTTCTCAATATTCCATGCAGTTAAAAAACGCATGGGCCAACAGGTAGCTGAGGTTACCTGTTCATAATGTTTTAAAGTTGAGTTATCTGGTTAAAGTTGCTAAAATCCCGACCGCATTGCGATCGGGATTTTGCATTTTATATTTGTTATATTTGTGAATTATTTATGGGTCGATTGATCGGAATAGATTATGGTGTCAAACGAACCGGATTGGCGGTAACCGATCCGGAAAGGCGGATTGCCGGTAAATTACAGACACTTCCTTCGGGTGAGGTAATGGCTTTCATCGAAACTTATCTGACTAATGAGCAGGTGGATGGATTTGTGATCGGATATCCCAGGCAGATGAATAATCGTCCTTCTGAGTCGGCTGCGCAGGTGAAAGGTTTTGCCCGTGCCCTGCAATTGAAATTCCCGGATTATTCTATTTATTGGATGGATGAACGCTTTACTTCAAAGATGGCTTTTCAGGCCATGATTGACGGTGGATTACCGAAAATGAAGAGACGGGATAAAGGAATGGTAGATGCGATCAGTGCAGTGATCATTCTTGAATCATTTTTAAGCAAATCCGATAAAACTGAAATACAATAGTCATGGTATTACCTGTTTATGCATACGGACATCCGGTATTACGCAAGATTTCGCAGGATGTAACCCGGGAAGAGGAAGGGCTATTTAATTTTATTGAGGATCTTTTTGAGACCATGCACTTTTCGGATGGTGTGGGATTGGCGGCTCCGCAGGTGGGTCGTTCGATTCGTGTTTTTATTGTGGATGCCCGAATCTATGCGAATGAGGATCCCTTATTGAAGGATTTCAGAAAAGTGTTTATTAATCCCCGTGTGGTTGAAGAAGACGGGGAGCCGGTCAGCCTGCAGGAGGGATGCCTGAGTATTCCACATATACATGAAGAGGTTGTCAGGCCTTCGGATGTGCATATTCAATACTATGATGACCAGTTTGAAGCGCACGATGAGTGGTTTTCCGGTATGGCTGCACGGATTATCCAACATGAGTATGATCACCTTGAAGGGATTCTTTTTACCGACAAACTTTTTCCGTTAAGAAAACGTTTACTCAGGGGAAAACTCAGAGATATCACCAGGGGAGATGTTAAAGTGAATTATAAAATGGTCTTTCCAGTTAAAAAATAACGTTATGCGTCATTCAGTTTGGATTCTTTCAATAGCGGCATTATTCTTACTTAGTCACTGCGGTCAGGATAAGGAGAAAAAAGATCTGTTGCAAAAAATAGCAGATTTGGAATCAGTGGTGTATGCAGATTCGGTAGCTCAATTGGATCCGGTGGAAGGGCAAAAACTTTTACAGTCCTATAACGATTATGCAGATGCTTATCCGAACGATTCTGTTACACCGGAGTATTTATTCAAAGGAGCCGAAATTGCCATGAATTTAAAAATGACCGGTCAGGCGATCGAAGAGTATCAGCGTGTGGTAAACAACTATCCGGATGCACCTAAGGCATCTTATAGTTTGTTTATGCAGGCATTTATTTATGAGAACCAGATTAAGCAGTATGATGTGGCTAAGAAACTTTATCAATCCTTTTTGGATAAGTATCCCGATCATGAATTAGCCGAAGACGCAAGAATGTCTATTCAGTATATGGGTAAACCGTTGGAGGATCTGATTAAATCCTGGGAGAAGCAGAATAAAGAGTAATTAATTCCATTTTACGCCGGATCATGCATCTATTCTTTTTGAGGAGCAGATGCATTTTTTATGTCGCGACCACTGGTATTATTATTGGCAGGTTTCAGCATGGGTGTTCTGGCGGCTGTAGAGACATCTGCAAAGCCCCTGAATTGGTGGTTTGTATTTCTGTTGGCGGGTACAGGGGTATTATTTTTTCGACCGGTATGGCGACCGGCCGGGATTGCACTTCTGGTATTTATATCAGGATTCTGGTGGGCTTTTCACCGTTATCCTGCTGGAGAGATTCCTGTAACTTCCGTGAGCATAAGGGGCACCTTACTATCAGCCAGAAAATTGTCTGAAAGTAAGTGGGAGGTCATCCTGCTGGTGCGGCAAATTGAAACTCCGGTTGGGACAGAGCGGGTGAGGTGGAAGGCTAGGGCTTACCTGGCCGGTAGTGATACTGCACCGGGTTGGCCGGGAGATATGATCCGCTGGACCGGGGTTCGTCTCAGGCAGCTGGCAGGCCCCGGATCTGAAACAACCCGCTTTAGTAATTTCTGGAAGTCACGGGGGGTCTGGATTGGTTTAATCGTTACCGGGAGGGATCGCTGGGAAAACTCAGGTGGTAGTTTGAAAACGATTCGGGGCCGACTGGAACGATGGCGACACACTCTTTCGGCGCATCTTTCGCAAGGTGCTTTTTCTCCGGCCAACCGTTCTGTTTTGGATGCGATGTTGTTAGGTGAACGGATGGAACTCGATCCTGAAACCCGGCGGTTATTTATTAGAGCCGGGCTGGCTCATATGCTTACGGTGTCAGGGTTGCATGTAGGTGTGGTTTTTTTATTGATTTACAGGTTGCTGCGGCTGTTTAAGAGAGTCCTGCATCCATTCGTCAGGCTGATCATCTTGCTGCTGCCTGTATGGGGCTATGCAGGTTTAACCGGCATGGGCCCTGCCGTGATACGGGCTGCCGGAATGCTTAGCCTTTATCAAATTGCTCTCTCATTCAGATACCGGATCAAGCCGTTTCAGGTACTCGGTGTGGTGGCATTCTTTCAGCTTTTGTTGAATCCACTATCGTTTTATCAATCCGGGACACAGATGTCATACCTGGCTGTTGGCGGAATTTTGTACGGATTCCCGAAACTGGCTCCATGGTTCAGCAGGGTGTTGAAAATCAGGTTACTGGCTAATATAATGGCATTATCAGTGTCTGCCCAGGTGTTGCTTGTGCCTATAATCCTGTACTATTTCAGGCAATATTCACTCTATTCTTTGTTGTCTAACCTGCTGGTGATGCCTCTTTTACTTCTGGTTTTTTACGCGGCGGTATTCTGGATGGCGATGAGTATGGCGGGATGGACATGGTATGGGTTTTCAATACTAATTGACCGGCTTATGTCGGCAGCAATTGGTTGTGCCGGCTGGATGGGCCGTTTGCCCGGAAATGTTTGGCATCCTGACCGGTGGAATTTTCTGGATTTGGCCGGCTGGTATTTTATTTGCCTTATGATCATCCTGTATATTCAACACAGGAGTATCATACGATTTAAAAGAATTATCTGGATGATAATGTGCCTTTCGGGAATCAATCTGGTGCAACAACTTCTTGCTGCGTCAATATAATTTCTGTAATCAATCCGAAACTGTGAAAGGCAGGTCAGATACGGAGTACTCCTTTACCCTGGCGAATAATCCGGATCTCATCATCGGTACAATCAACAATCGTGGATGGTTTGTTGCCACCGTATCCGCCATCAATAACAAGATCAACCAAATGGCCCATCTCTTCATGGATCAGTTCCGGGTCAGTCGAATAATCCAGTACCACATCTTCACTGTGAACCGAAGTGGTCAGAATGGGGTGCCCCAACTGTTGTACTATTTCACGGATAATCGGGTTATCCGGTATCCTGATCCCGACTGTTTTTTTCTTGCTTTTAAGGATTTTTGGTACCTGGCCTGACGCTTCGAGGATAAAAGTAAACGGTCCGGGCAGGTGGTGTTTCATCAGTTTGAAAACCTGGTTGTTAATGGGGCGGCTGTATTGTGAGAGCTGACTCAGGTCATATACGATAAACGAGAACCGTGTTTTTTCTGCTTTGATTCCCTTAATTGCAGCCACCCGTTCAATAGCCTTTTGTCGGGTTATGTCACATCCCAGGCCATAAACCGTATCGGTAGGATAAATGATGACTCCCCCGTTTCTGAGGGAATCCACTACCCGCCGGATCTGTTTTGGATTTGGATTCTCAGGATAGATCTTGAGAATCATAGGTTTATTTATTTAATCGGTGATAATCGGCCAGGAATTTTTCTATTCCGATGGTAGTCAGTGGATGATCTATCAGGCCCAGTATGGTATTCAGCGGACAGGTAACCACATCGGTACCGGCTTCAACACACTGGATGATGTGTATGCTGCTTCGGATACTGGCTGAAATGACTTGTGAGTCAAATCCGTAATACTGAAATAACTGCAC
>JAGHDB010000311.1 GCA_021160155.1 Bacteroidales bacterium
GATCACACGAAACATGATCTTTTGAACCGATTCGTCTCCAAAATTATGGGGTGATGGAGCTACGAAAATATTTTTATCTGTACTCATTTGTTTCTGGATCTGATCAAACGGTTAACATTTGCTTTGCCTAAACGGATAAAATCAAGAAGTGGCCTGTGAGCCGGACAGACAAAACTGCATGACCCACATTCTATACAATCCTGTACCCCGTGATTTTCCATCTCCTCCCATCGCTTCAGCTCACCCAGCGTCATCAATAAATAGGGCTCTAAACCCATGGGACATACAGTAATACATTTTGAGCAACGAATACAAGGCAAAACCGGTTTACGTTGAGATTCATCAGCGGGAAGAATTACCAGGCCTGAAGTTCCTTTGGTCACCGGTGTGTCAAGATTTGCAATCGCTTTACCCATCATCGGTCCGCCGTTGATGATCTTTCCGGTATTTTCCGGCAGGCCACCTGCAGCATCCACCAATTGTGCAAGTGAGGTACCCAGCCTTACCCTGAAATTTGAAGGTTGTGCCATTCCCTTACCGGTTATCGTAACGATTCTCTCAATCAACGGTTTATGTTTCATTACGGCTTCATACACAGCAAAAGCTGTACCCGTATTTTGCACTACGGCACCCACATCAACAGGGAGTTTTCCCGAGGGGACTTCGCGACCGGTCAGTGCTTTGATCAATTGTTTCTCTCCGCCCTGAGGATATTTCACTCTTAATGCGGCCACCTGTATTCCGGGATATTTTTTTGCAAGCTTACTTAAATGATCTATGGCTTCGGGTTTATTATTTTCGATACCTACCAAAGCCCGGTCAACCTGCAGGGCTTTCATAAGCAGTTTGGTACCGACCAGTATCTCTTCACCTTTCTCAAGCATGAGCCGGTAATCGGCCGTCAGGTAAGGCTCACACTCCACTCCATTGATAATCAGAACCTCAGCCTTTCTTCCCGGAGGAATTTTTAATTTTACATGCGTAGGAAATGTAGCTCCTCCTAAACCAACAATCCCCATTTCACTTACCCGCTGTATTATTTCTTCACCTGTCAGGTTGGTATTTGTCACCAGGTCTGTTGTCCGGTCGATCGCATCAATCCATTCATCACCTTCTGTTTCAAGCACTACCGCCATTTTTTTATACCCGGCCTGGTCGGGCAACGGTTCAACTTTACACACCACTCCTGAAACCGGGGCATGAACCGGAGCAGAAACAAAACCGCCGCTTTTGGCCACCAGATCTCCCACCCTGACCCGGTCGCCTTTTTGTACTACAGGTTCAGCAGGTGCACCAAGATGCTGATTCATAAAGAGAGTCACTATTTCGGGTATTGAAAAATCCCGGATGGCTGCTGAAGCAGCTATTTTATTTTCAGGGGGATGTACTCCCCCTTTGGGAAATGTTTTAATTCTCATGCCCATTAGTTTTTCGCGGAGGAAAATTAATTTCGAGAATAGATCCGGTTGGACAGACCTCCACGCATTTTCTGCATAATTTACATTTCACCGGATCAATATAAGCCAGATAGTTCTCTACGGTTATGGCATCAAACGCGCATACTTTCAGGCAGGCTTTACAACCGATACAGGCGACATCACAAGCTTTCTTAGCTATTCCGCCCTTATCTTCATTAATGCAGGAGACAAATATTTTCCGGTCTTTTTTATTTCTTTTTCTGAGCTCAATGATATCTTTCGGGCAAGCAACCACACAGGCGCCGCAAGCAGTACACAGATCATCAATGACCTCTGGCAAGAGAGTTTCCGAATTCATGTGCAGGGCATCAAAATCACAAGCCTCTTCACAATCGCCCAATCCCAGACATCCGAAAGAGCAACCTGTATCCCCCGAATACAGGGAGGCTGCGATAGCACAGGATGAAGCTCCGTCATACTGATTGGTCCTGGGCCGGTGATCCGGTGATCCCGAGCAGCGGATCACCGCAACTTCAGGATCTTTTTCAACCACCTTTTTACCTAAAGTTTCAGCTACACGAGCCATGCATTCATTTCCTCCAACCGGACAGAAAAGTTCATCCAGTTCATCAGCCTTGACACAAGCTTCTGCAAAACCACGGCATCCCGGGAAACCACACCCTCCGCAATTAGCTCCCGGCAACACCTCTTCAACCTGATCAATCCGAGGATCCTCATCCACTTTAAAACGCTGGGCCACTATATATAATATTACAGCAGACAGGCCACCAATCACACTTAAACTAACGATCGTAAGCAGCACAGTATTCATGAAATACGGAGATTAGACAGGTTTACGAAGAGTAAAATGAAATGACCGGTTAATCCGGTCGCGCAAAAAATATAAAAACAAATAATAAGGCACCAGTGCACTTAAACCGGAAAGCGCAGCAACTGCTTCATTCCGTGTGATCAGGTAAACGCCAAACAAAACAGCGAGAAGAAGAACAAGGGGCCAAACATATCCATAAAGCACCGCTTTGATACCCAAGTTCCTTTCGAGCAGCACCTGAACCTCATCACCTACCCGGTAATCTCCGGTAGTTTGCAACACATCCACATATTTATTCTCCACCTCGGAAAGAGAACAGGCTCCCCTGGCATGGCAGGTCGAACAGGCTGAATGAGCTGTAAAATGAACCCGTACGCTGGTTCCCTTTACTGATTCAATCACTCCTTTGTGCGCAACCGATGAAGCATCTTCCATAAAATAAATATTTATTATTACGACAAAAGTATCAGGTTTAACCGAAAAAAAATTGCGATTTGTCAGTTTTAAAGTATAATCCCCTAATTTATTTTGATTATAAATAAGCTACTTTTACCCCCTTGCCAGTACAAATAAACAGATGATTGAATTTGCCAGACATACTCTTGACAACGGGTTGACAATACTGACCCACAACGATCCCGGCACCTCTCTTATCGCAATGAATCTTCTTTACCGGGTAGGAGCGCGTGATGAAAATTCAGAAATGACCGGAATGGCTCATTTACTCGAGCATCTGATGTTCAGCGGCACACCCGGTATTCCGGATTTTGACATCCCGCTTCAGCGGGCAGGCGGAGAAAATAATGCTTTTACAAACAATGACCTGACCAACTACTATCTGACCTTACCGGCGCAGAATATTGAAACCGGGTGTTGGCTTGAAAGTGACCGGATGCATAATTTAATGATATCCGAAGAAAAACTGGCTATTCAGAAAAAGGTGGTTGGAGAAGAGTTTAAAGAGCGCTACCTCAACCAGCCTTATGGGGACGCCTGGTTGATACTGCGCTCCATGACTTACCGGATTCATCCCTATCGCTGGCCCACCATTGGAACCTCATTGTCTCATATTCAATCCATGAACCTTCACGAAGTCAATCAATTTTATCACCAACATTACGGTCCGAATAACGCGCTGCTTTCATTTGCCGGCAAAATTACTCCTGATGAAGGATACCGTCTGGCAGACAAATGGTTTTCAGCCATCGGGCCTGTACACTTTGCCCAACCTGAATACCCTGAAGAACCCCCTCAGACCGAGTATCGCTATCTTGAGCATAAAGCGCCGGTACCGCAAATTGCCATTTACATGGCCTGGCACATGGGTTCGAGAAAATCATCCTCCTTTTATCAGGCAGATGCCATAAGTGACTTGTTGGGAACCGGTAAAAGTGCAAGATTATACCGGCATCTGGTCCGGGAGAAAAAACTATTAACCGAAGTAGATGCATTTTTAACGGGGGATACCGACCCCGGATTGTTTGTTATTCACGGTATGCTCCGTGAGGGTGTGAAACCCGAGAAAGTCATCAGCAGCATTCAGGAAGAGCTGCATATGCTGCAGTCTGACCCGGTTAAAAAGCAAGAGTTGGATAAGGTTAAAAACAGATTCGAATCCACCCATGTTTTCGGTCAGGTGAATATTTTGGATCGTGCCATGAACCTCGGTTATTACGAATGGCTGGGTCAACCGGATCTGATTAATTCTGAACCTGAACTTTATAGAGCTGTTACACCGTCATCTATCAGAGATACAGCCCGCCGCCTATTTCCTACACAGAACTGTTCCTGCCTGGTATATATTCCTACACAAACAAAATGACGATACAAAAAAGCCAATCTCCCAAAGCAACTCCCGTAACCAGTCTGGATCTTCCAAAAATCCTACAGACCCGGATAAACGGTCAAATCCCGGTCATCTTACTTTCATCAGGCAATCTGCCAATCACCCGTATGGACTTTATTTACCATGCCGGAAGCAGGTACCAGACAAAGGCTTTCAGAGCTTTCTTCACCAACCTGATGTTACCCGAAGGGACCCGCAGCCATTCTGCTCACGAAATTGCTGAAATGCTGGATCACTACGGAAGTTTCATGTTACCATATCATAATCGTGACCAGGCCGGTTTGACACTTTACAGCTTGAATAAACATCTGGAATCATCTCTCAGAATAATAATAGAAGTTCTTGAACAGCCCCGGTTCAGAGAAGAAGAATTGGATGTGTTAAAGCAAAATCATTTGCATCAGTTGGCCGTTGAAGAAACCCAAGTAGAATTTATTGCCAGGAAACAATTGACACGTGCTCTCTTCGGAGCCGGTCATCCGTATGGAATGATGGGTGAATCAACAGATATCCAAAGTCTTAACAGTGACGAATTAAAACAGTTTCATAGTTCTTATTACAAAGGATCCAATCTCAGCCTGCTAATCACCTCTGACCGTCCTCAGACTGCTTTCGAGATACTGGATCATCATTTTCGATCTTCTACGGTATTTAATACTACGCCTCCAAAACCCCTGCTTCAACCTGTACCACCAAATGACCCGGCTGCTCCCGGGCTACAGGTTATTAAGAAAACCGGCCCTGTTCAGGCGGCCATTTATCTTGGGAAACCCCTGTTTTCAAGAACCCACAAGGATTTTCAGGGCATGAGCATTCTGGTTACCCTGCTGGGAGGATATTTTGGTTCAAGACTGATGCAAAATATTCGTGAAGAAAAAGGATATACCTATGGCATATCGGCAATGATGCACTCCTATCTGGAGCGTGGTTTTCTGATGATCAGTGCCACAGTAGATGTGGCATACTGGAAACAGACCTTGGCTGAATGCCGAAAAGAGCTGGAAAAACTGTGCCACGAAAAAACCGGCAAATTTGAGTTAGAGACCGTACGAAATTATTTAAGCGGAGAACTTCAGCGCAATCTTGACGGTATGTTTAACCAGGCAAACCTGGTTAAAACTCTTTGGGCACACCAACTGGACGAACAATGGATCAATGATTATCTTGACCTTATCCATCATATTTCCGCCAACACCATTCAAGAGCTGGCCTGTCAATATCTGGATCCCGGTACGATGATTGAAGTTGCCGTAACTCCGGACGTCTGACCCCTGTAAAACTGTTTATTTTTTATTATATTTCAAAGTTTGCAATAACCGTTATGTTTGAACTGTCACCGGACGAAAAAAGTAAAATCAAGGAGGCCTATTCAGAGCTGATTGACGGACTGGCACCTAAAACCAAAGCTGCGGATAAAGAACTCATTCGCAAAGCCTATCTGTTCGCTCAAAAAGCCCACGGCACCGAGCGCCGTAAGTCCGGTGAACCTTACATTGTACACCCGATCAACGTAGCCAGAATTGTCAGTGAAGAGATCGGACTGGGAACCAAAAGTATCGTAGCTGCCCTCCTGCACGATGTAGTTGAAGATACGGAATATTCACTGGAGGATATTGAAAAAGAATTCGGCACCCAGGTAAGACAGATCATTGACGGTTTGACCAAGATAATCGGCACATTTGACCGGAATTCCACTCTGCAGGCCTCCACATTCAGAAAATTATTGTTGACCATTGCAGATGATGTCAGAGTAATTATGATTAAGCTGGCTGACCGATTGCACAATATGCGCACGCTTTATGCATTGCCCCAAGTCAAACAAATCAAAATCGCCAGCGAAACACTCTATCTCTATGCCCCATTGGCACACCGACTTGGTTTATATGCCATTAAAACCGAATTAGAAAACCTTAGCCTTAAATATAAACAACCAGATATCTATGAGGATCTTTTTAACAGAATTACCCATTCTGAAAAAATATCCGCCTATTTTATTCAAAAATTTGTTGAACCAATTCGCGAAAAGCTCACTAAAGAGAAGTTTCAGTATGAGATCCAGAGCCGCCCAAAATCAATCTATTCGGTATGGCGTAAAATGCAGGTAAAAAAAATACCATTCGAACAAGTTTATGATATATTGGCAGTCAGGATCATTTTTAAACCAAAAGCCCGCATCCCCGAAAAAACACAATGCTGGTTTATCTACTCCCTGATTACCGACCTGTATCAGGTTAAACCCGACCGGATCCGGGACTGGGTCAGCCAGCCAAAAGCTAACGGATACGAAGCCCTTCATGCTACTGTCATGGGTCCCCATGGACGATGGATTGAAGTACAGATCCGGTCGCAACGGATGGATGAAATTGCCGAACGGGGCTTTGCCGCACACTGGAAATATAAAACCGGAGAAAACCAGGAGGGCGAACTGGATAAATGGGTCAAGAAAGTTTCTGAAATGGTAAAAAGCCAGGACAGCAATGATCTTGAATTTCTAGAGGATTTCAAATTAAACCTGTTTGATGCAGAAATTGTCACCTTTACCCCAAAGGGCAAGGAAATCACGATTCCGCAGGGAGCCACGGCTCTTGATTTTGCTTTTGATATTCATACCCAGATCGGTTTAAAAGCCATTGGCGCAAAAGTTAATCTTAAACTGGTACCACTTTCCACCATCCTGAGTCCGGGTGACCAAGTTGAAATTCTCACTTCAGATATTCAGACACCCCACCTCGAATGGCTTGATTTTGTAAAAACAGCTAAAGCAAAATCAGCCATCAAATCAGCATTTAAAGATCAACGTAAAGCAGAGATCGAGAAAGGTCAGGCCAGATTGGATGAAATCTTAAAAAAACTTAACTATCGCCTGAACACCAATGTTCTGCGGAAACTGTTTTCTGAATTTGAGATTACCAGTAAAGAGGACCTTTACCACTTGATCGGCCAAAGGGAAATTCAGTTAGAAACCATCAAAAAAATCCTGAAAAAAAGATCACGAAGCAAACGGGTGAAATTTTGGGACCTTCAACTCTTTAACTTTAAAGGAGATCTCAAAAACCAACCTGATCCAAGATTTGAATTAACGGTCAAACCAGGTGAAACAGCTCCCGCAATTAAATTAGCAAAATGCTGTGAACCTATCCCGGGTGATAAAATTATTGGTTACCGCAATCCAAATACAGATGAAATCACGATCCACAAAGAGGATTGCCCAAAAATCAATAAACTGATATCCAGTCAGGCCAATAATATTGTTCAGGCTACCTGGCGATCACATAAGGTAATGGCTTACCTGGCGCATCTGAGCATGAACGGAACAGACCGGATTCGACTGGTAAACGAAATCACACAGGTGATCTCTAAAGATCTGAATGTCAATATCCGTTCTATGGTTATTGAAACACGCGACGGAATCTTTGAAGGAAATTTTGACCTGTATGTACACAATACGCACGACATTGAAGATCTGATTGAAAAACTGGGGAAAATAAAAGGTATTGAATCAGTTACGCGGCTTGAAAACAGTGAAGAGTAAGTAATACAGCAACAGTATCACCTGATCTGTTCATACTGCGGTCATATTATAGAATCTTACGATCCCAAGCTGAATATTATCCAGGAAACAACCATCTGAATTCTTCATTATAGAATTAATCGCATCTGACTCTGTTTTTGCGGTTTGTGTGAGAATTATCGTTTATAAACATCCATGTGACTTGTATCACAATTTTTTTTTTATTACTTTGCAAACTAATAATGACCAAACAATTATTTTACCCAACCAATGATCGAAGAAAAAGCCCTCCTGTTGTTTCACAAATTCAGGGTTATCCGTAAAAAATTTGTACAGGACACACTAAATGGGCAGGTGTATCAGATTGAAAAAGTAAAATTGGAAAAATCCGGTCCTGACGATTTCAAAGTTATAATCTGGGTAAAATCTGATATGACACAGGAAACAGAACAATTTGACTCTGAATATGCCAATATTTATTTCAAAGAGATCACTGAATAACTGATCTCACTGTTTCCCGTACACCTTTCTTTTTTACCAAATGTTTTTGGTAATTTTATTGTGAATTTCACCTGAATATGAGAAAAGCTGATGTATTGTTAGGCCTTCAGTGGGGTGATGAAGGCAAAGGTAAAGTTGTGGACGTATTAACCCCTGAGTATGATGCCATTGCACGATTTCAAGGTGGTCCTAATGCTGGTCATACCCTGGAATTTAATCATGAGAAGCATATACTGCATACCATCCCAAGCGGAATTTTTCATCCTGATTGTCTGAATCTGATAGGGAATGGTCTGGTCATTGATCCGGTAGTTTTTATGGAGGAAGCTGAACGGTTAGCTGCTGCCGGGGCCCGGGTTCGTGAGAATCTGGTTATTTCTGTCAAGGCTCATTTGATTCTTCCTACCCACCGTCTGTTGGATGCAGCTTCTGAACAAGCCAAAGGAAACGATAAGATCGGATCCACCCTTAAAGGGATTGGCCCCGTATATACTGACAAAACTGCCCGGGAAGGTCTCCGTACAGGTGATATCCAACGAGACGATTTTGAATCAATTTACAGGATTCATCGCGACCGGCATCTGGCACAGTTACAGCAATCTGATTTATCATACGATCTGGAGCAGCTGGAGAAAGAGTGGTTTGAAGCCATTTATTACATGCGTTCGTTCAAAATGGGTCATACCGATTATCTGGCCAATAATCTACTGAAAGATGATAAAAAGATACTGGCTGAAGGGGCCCAGGGAACTCTATTGGATATTGATTTCGGATCCTATCCTTTTGTCACATCATCCAACACTTCCTGCGGTGGATTATGCACAGGATTAGGGATCCCGCCCAATAAAGTTGGTCGAGTTATCGGAATATCCAAAGCTTATTGTACCCGGGTGGGCAGCGGCCCTTTTCCTACGGAGCAAACGGATAAAACCGGAATCAGGTTACGGGAACAGGGACATGAATTCGGTTCCACTACCGGACGGCCCAGACGATGCGGATGGCTGGATCTGGTTGCATTGCGTTATGCCATCATGTTAAACGGAGTTACTGAACTGGTAATCACAAAAGCAGATGTACTTTCGGGGTTTGATGTGCTGAAAATTGCCACATCGTACCGGGTAAACGATGAACTTACCGATCAGGTCCCATATGATCTCACCAGTGTATCAGAACCTGTTTATCAAGAATTTCCCGGATGGACATCTGATATTTCACAAATACGGCATGCTCATGAGTTACCTCACGAAATGAAAGAGTATTTGCGCTTTATCGAATTGCACACGGGTGTTCCCATCACCCTGGTATCAGTTGGTCCTGACCGCGCCGCAATGATTAGGCTAACGGATTAAATTTCTATTTTTCCGGAACCGATTTAAGCAGTTCGAGTAAAAACCCGAAAAATTTCTGCACTGTTTCAATATTCACTTTTTCATCGGGTGAATGCGGAAAACGAATAGTAGGACCAAAAGAGATCATATCCCAGTTTGGATAAGTCCCGCCCAAAAGGCCACATTCCAAACCGGCATGGATAGCTTTGATTTCCGGAGTTTTATTAAAAAGGGAATGATATACTTCAAGGCCGGTTTTCAAAATTGGTGAATCCATATTAGGTTTCCAGCCCGGATACTCCCCATCGAAATCAATTTGTGCTCCTGCCAGTTGGAAGAGCGCAGTGAATGCATTTTTCAGATCATCCTTTGCAGAATCCACCGAGCTGCGCAGGAGGCATTTAACTCCCACCTGATCTGAATCCGTCTTAACAATGGCCAGGTTTGTTGAAGTTTCAACCAGGCCGGGCATATCCGTACTCATCCTGATCACTCCGTTCGGGCATGCATAAATGGATTTTACCAATCTCCCGCCAGCATCCCGGTCCATAATCCACCCGGTATCCTCACTGTCGGTCACCGCCAGTAAAACACCCGGATCAGCTCCCGATAATTCTTGTTTCACTGCTTTTTGAACTTCGTCTATCACTTGTGTAAAAGAAGCACGGTCTTCTTCTGAAAGGTAGATCACAGCATAAGATTCTCTCGGTATGGCATTTCTCAGACTCCCGCCTTCAATCTGACTCAGGCGGATATCCATTTGATTCATCGCCTCAAAAATCGCCCTGAATAGAATTTTATTTGCATTACCTCTTTCAAGCGGAATATCAATACCGCTATGACCGCCCTTTAATCCCGAGACGGTCAGTTTTACACTTTTCATGCCGTCAGGCACAGGCTCACGTGTAAAATCAAGCTGCACGTTTGCATTGGTTCCACCGGCACATCCCACATACATTTCACCCTCATCTTCCGAATCCATATTCAGCAGGATATCTCCCTTTAATACACCGGGCTTCAGATTAAACGCACCGGTCATACCGGTCTCTTCATCCACGGTAAATAGCCCCTCCACCATTCCGTGAGGAATCTCTTTCGAAGCCAGCACGGTAAGTGCAGCCGCCACACCAATACCATTATCCGCACCGAGTGTGGTACCGGTAGCTTTTACCCATTCTCCGTCAATCCGGGGTTGAATCGGATCAGTTTCAAAATTATGTGTAGAATCGGAATTAGCCTGTGGCACCATATCCATATGACCCTGCAGAATCACTCCCTTACGGTTCTCCATTCCGGGAGTAGCCGGTTTACGGATGATGACATTACCCACCTCATCCACTATAGTTTCCAATCCATGTTCCCGGCCAAATTTTTTCAGGTATTCAATCACTCCCTGTTCTTTACCCGATGGCCTCGGGATTTGAGTCAGGTCATAGAAAAAAGACCATAACTCTTTAGGCTCCAAACTTTTAATACTCTCACTCATGATATTATTTAATCTTTTAATCTATTTCTCAATATTCGGCAGTTCCAGGCCGTATCCTTTCTTACGGTCTTCAATTTTAATCAACACGGCAAAAAGCACTCCCAAGACCCCGAATCCCATAAAGATCAGCATAGGCAAGGTATAGTTATAGGTATGCACCAAGGATCCGTTACGTATAATCTGACCGGTTATACACCATTTCTCCAACACCCATCCAATGAGAGCCGGAACACCCATCAATCCCCAGTTCTGTACCCAGAAGATCATGGCATAAGCAGTGCCCAGTCTTCTCTCCGGAACGATTTTCGGAACGGAAGGCCACATGGCAGAAGGAACAAGTGAAAAAGCAATGCCGAGAAAAACAGTCAGAACAACAGCCAGTATCCAGTTATTCAAAACAGGAATGGCAAAAAAGCCATGAACAACGACCAGTAAAACAGATCCGATGATCATAATAGTAGCACCTTTCCCTTTATGGTCATAGATACCTCCGAAAAAAGGGGTCAACAGGATGGTTCCAAATGGAAGCATGGCTGGTATAAGTCCGGCAAGATTCTCCGAGACATGAAATTTATTGACCATCAGGTCCTGGGCAAATTTCAGGAAAGGGAAGACAGCTGAATAGAACAAGACACAGAGAATGGCGATATACCACCATCCTTTATTTTTAAAAATCACTACAATATCGGAGAACCGGAACGTATTGTCATCTTTTTCTTCCCCACTCTCAATACGGATTGCCTCAGTCTCTTTGTCGAGTTTCTTATCCATAAAAGTATAGATAAAGAAAGTGAGGAGTCCGATAACCAGAAGAATCAAACATAATAAAATAGGTGCTGACACGTGATGAAACAATCGTGCAACCGGAACTCCGGTTGAAAGGGCCAAAGCGGTGCCAATACGGGCTATGGAAACCTGTAAACCCATGGCCAGGGCCATCTCCTTTCCCTTAAACCATTTGACGATGACTTTTGTTACGGTGATCCCGGCCACCTCCACACCCACTCCAAAGATGGCGAAACCAAGTGCAGCCATAAACACCTGCGCTTTCATATCAAACCAGAGGATATGCCATACCTGGTCATCCAGCACATGGGTTGAAATTGCCCAGTATTTAATAGCGGTACCGGCTACCATCACTGAAGCGGCTATCAATCCGGTAAACCGTACGCCCATTTTATCCAGAATGATTCCGCCGATGATCAGCATCAGCAAAAACACATTGAACCACCCGTAGGCACTGGTAAAGAATCCGTACTCCGAACTGCTCCATCTCAGTTGTTCCTCAAGAAGTCCTTTAAGAGGAGACATAATATCAGCTAAAAAATAGCCGCAAAACATGGTAAATGCTACTATTCCAAGGGCAGTCCATCTTGCGGTTTTAGAATCTCTCAGGGTTGCTCTCAATTTCTCCATTGAAATTTTATTTAAAAATAAGGGTCAAATGTAACAAATGATTGTTTATTTCATAGTATTCTTTCCCTTTGTATAGATACTTTTCAACGAGCCATACATCGGGTAAAACTCAATTGCAGTTTGCGGATCGGCCACCAGCTTGGAAGGGAGAAAATCCACTCGTCCTGCCTGGGCGATCAACATTTCCCTGGTAAAAACCGATTGTTTTCCATGAAGAATTTCAACCATCATTTTCTCCGGGATCCGGTAAGCTAATCCGGGAACAATAGGGTATTTCGGATTTTCAGATTCAATAGTGACACGGTCCATCGGATTTTCACCAGTCTGTGTCAGCTGCAGTCTGACCGGATCTCCCGAAGTATCTTCTGCAGGCAATATCCCCTGTTGATCTGAGAATGAGAACAGAACCGTTGCTTCTGTAATCCCTTCTCCTTTAGGAGTATATAAAAAATGATACACTTCTGTTTCAGTCTGGGAGCGACCGATAAACAAAGAAACGTAATCGTATTCCATCCGGGCCAGTTCTTTTAACACGATCTCCAATGTAGCTCCTTCGGGCATGGGAGTCCTTACAGTAGAGCGGTATGCATACTCTCCGTTCAGCATATAGAATCTTCTTTTCCTCAGTTTCATAATCACATTGGCCGCTTCTTCTGCCTGTTTGAACAAGTCTTTCTGACTCACCTGACTTTTCAGTAAAGGAATTTTAATAAATGAGGTGTCGGTTCGCAGCACCCTGTAGGTAGTATCCGGAATTATTTCAAGATTTTTCCGCATGGAGAGATCCGGATATTGAGGAAAATAGAACGCATGATCACGAAGTTCAACATCAGCAGTTGGTCCTTCAGGAATAACAGGTTGCCAGGACAGGTTGATCCCTGCCAGGATTCCTTCAGGAGTCAGTGTCACTCTTGCGCCAACGGGGTCTCCTTCGGTGGATAACCGGTAAATTTGTCCGGGATCCTTTTCTGCATGTTGACTGACCCTGATTTCAGAAATTTTGTATTTCGTTTGATTATGTGTGATCACCGGGGTAGTAATCCCCAGTAACCGGCTGGCATATTGTACGAAAGGTCCGGGCCGGGTCATGGTTTTTTCAACCACCACTTCTACATCCAGAACCGTCCGGGGCAGTGCATAATAGGAGGCATAATCAGTAAATGATTGTCCGGGTTTCACCTGATCCACCCTGACGCGGTTTACTACCACAGTTGAGACGGTACAACCCGCAGCAACTGCCAGAATAGCCAAACCGGTTAATACGTGTAATTTTTTAAGTATCATTACTCTATTGTTTTAAAAGCATTTCCCGTTTCATTAATCAGGTCACCGGCGGTCATCGACTCCATACCATAATGATCACAGGCGAGATCACCGGCAATTCCGTGCAGATAAACTCCCAGGCAGGCAGCATGTAAAGAATTCAGCCCCCTGGCCAGCAGAGCGGTGATCATACCGGTCAGTACATCACCTGATCCACCTGTAGCCATTCCCGGATTACCGGTAGTATTAAACCATAACGAACCATCCGGACCTGCTATTGCGGTATGGGCTCCTTTCAGCACCAGTACAAGGCCATAAGTAACTGCCAGCCGTGAGAGGCGTTCAACCCGGCTGAAATCATCCGGATCTTCTCCGAAAAGTCTTCTGTACTCACCCGGGTGCGGAGTTAATATACTGTTCTTCGGTACTTTCAGCAACAGTTGTGCATTTGCAGATAATATATTAAGTGCATCGGCATCCAACACCAATGGCTGAGAAGTGTGTTGAAGCAGTTTTATAAAAGCCTCTGTGGTTTCTTTGCTTGTTCCAATACCCGGTCCGCATCCCACACCGGTATAGGTACCAAGATCAGGAGTTTCGGTCCATAGATTTTCGTCAGTATCCACACTGACCATCGCTTCCGGGGCGGCAATTTGCAAGATTGAATACCCTGTTTTCGGTACATGTACCGTCACCAGTCCGGCCCCTGATCGCAATGCGGAGCGGACAGTCATGGCGGCTGCTCCCATTTTCCCGGTTGATCCGGCAATTAACAGTGCATGGCCAAAAGTACCTTTGTGATCGTATTTGGTTCGTGCCGGAAGCCATTGCCGGACATCCTTTGGGGTGATATAATTCCATGTACTGCTAATTGAATCCATAAAATCATCACTTAAGCCAATTGGCAAAACGGTCCATTCTCCGGTAAAAGGGTAACTCTCTTTCAGAAAGAATGAAAATTTCGGACGTTGAAAAGTCAGTGTATATTTTGCCCGGATGACATGTTCCGTCGAATTCTGTCTGTTATCCTCCCCAAACAATCCGGATGGAATATCCACAGCTACCACCTCGGCACCCGAATTATTGATATGATCTATCAGCAAGGCATAAAGTCCGGACGGTTCACGTGTCAATCCGGATCCCAGTAAAGCATCCACCACTACTTCATCCCGATGAATTACCGGAAAATCAGTCTTCTCCTGAATTTTACAGATGCTTAATCCGTCGAGATTCTGTAAGCGGTCAAAATTAGTTTGCGCATCAGGTGACCGGCCTTTTTCTGAATGGTAATAATGAACTGAAACCCGGTATCCCGCCTTAACCAAAAGCCGGGATAACGCAAGACCATCCCCGCCATTATTACCATGACC
>JAGHDB010000305.1 GCA_021160155.1 Bacteroidales bacterium
CCATCTCAAAAGGGCTGGTTGAACTTCTCGGTGGTACCATCTGGTTTGAATCGGAGCCCGGAAAAGGAAGTCAGTTTTATTTTACCGTGCTGGTGAAGTAAACTTATCTGCGATAGACGTAGTATTGCTTTCATCGTTAAACAGACCGTTCAGAACCGGAGTACTGCCATACACCATATTTTAAAAAGAAAGATACGGTACTCCACCAATAACGGTCTTAACTACCTGAGTATTTAGAATTTCCTCCTCCGGGATATTCAGGATATCCCTGTCAAGTACCACGAAATCGGCCAGTTTGCCCGGCTCTATCGAACCTTTGATTTGTTCATCGAATGAAGCCCGGGCAGCATGAATGGTATAAGCTTTTAACGCTTCTTCCACTGTAATCTTTTCATTAGGCACCCAACTCTCCGGGCATTTGCCATCCAGGGTTTGCCGGGTAACCGCAGCAAAGATCCCCTCCAGCGGCTTCGGAGGTGCTACAAACCAATCACTTCCAAAAACCAGGGAAGCCCCCGAATCAATCAGTGAACGCCAGGCATGTGTGTTTGCAATCCGTTCACGACCAATTACTTTTTCAGCCCAACGACCGTCATCCATCATATGCCAGGGTTGCATGCTGGCGATGATACCCAATTCACCGAAACGCGGGATATCCGCAGAGAGCAGATGCTGTGCATGTTCAATCCTGAATCGCCGGTCCCGCGGCGGATTTGTCTTCATGACCCGTTCATAAAGGTTCAGTACCTGATGATTGGCCCGGTCACCAATGGCGTGAATAATAACCTGTAATCCCGACCGGTCAGCTGTCAGAATCCTTTCAAACATCTCTCTATCCGTGTACATCAACAGGCCTGATTCGTCCGGCGTATCCAGGTATGATTTAAAAAAAGCAGCAGTATGAGCGCCCAGTGATCCATCAGCAAATAACTTTACTCCGCCCGGCTTTAACCATGTACTACATTTTAAAGCTTTAAAATCCCCTGCGGTTTTCAGCATTGCCTCATTCTCCCTTATTGGAACCGTAGCATATATTCGTGTTTTCAGTCTGCCCGTTTCCATTGCCGTGCGAAATAATTCAATGTCTGCTATACTGCCCATATGATGTACTGAAGTAACTCCGTTTGCAGCCAGGTAAGATGAAGCATTCTCCAAAGCCGTCAGTTGTTGCTCTGTAGAATAAGGCTTAATATGCTCCGCGATCAAATCCATAGCCGCATCTTTGAAAATACCCGTAGGCAAGCCTTCGGCATCTCTTTCTATCGCCCCACCCTCTACGTCAGGCACCTGATGAATAAGACCGGAAAGACGCAGTGCGGCCGTATTTGCCAACGCCATATGGCCATCGCTTCGGTGAAGGAACAACGGAATATCCCGTGTAAATTCATCAATCCACTGCCTGGCGGGTAATTCTCCGCCCCAATTTTCATGATCCCAGTAACCCTCAAGCATCCACTCGCCCGGTTTCATTTGACCGGCAAAATCCCGTATCCGCCGGATAAAGTCCTCTTTAGTCAAAGCATCTTTTAATTGCACTCCCGAGAGTGCAAAACCACCCTGAAGCAGATGGATGTGACTGTCAATAAATCCCGGGATAACAAGTGCTCCGGGGGATTTTATCACCTCTGCCCCGGTACTCCGGTATTGTACAACCTCCCGGTTGGAACCTGCCGCCACGATCATATCACCGTCTGTTGCCACAGCCTCCGCATAAGGCCGTGCCGGATTACCGGTCCATATTTTTGTATGCGTAATAATCAAACCGGCCATCAATCCCCAGTTTATTTAGCTATTCCGAAACTAAGAAAAATTTACATTCAACCCCGCCTGCGAAGTGAATTAAACTATTTGACGAATGACATTTCAACAATAAGTGAATTGTATTAATTTTATCCTTAAGTTGTTATTCTGATATCCTATGAAAAAAACCGTCCCGGGAACGGAGGAGGACCAAAAGAATGATATTCTGTTTCGAACAGTTTTTGAATCGTCTGCTGATGCGCTGTTTATTATGGAGGATGACCACTTTATTGAATGTAATTCAGCTACTTTACAAATATTTAAATGCAAAAGAAAAGATATCATCGGACAAACACCGTACAAATTCTCTCCCGAATATCAACCGGATGGTCGCAGTTCAAAAAAAGCAGCTATCGAAAAAATCAATGCCGCATTAGCCGGAGAGCCTCAATTTTTTGAATGGGAACACAAGCGTTTGGATGGCGAATTGTTCCCTACTGAGGTCAGGCTCAACCGGTTTATAATCAATGACAGGATCATGATCCAGGCCTCCGTCCACGATATTACCAAACGAAAACAGATCGAGAAAGAGCTTATTACTGCCAAAGAGAAAGCCGTAGAGAGCGACCGGCTTAAGTCGGCATTCCTGGCTAACATGAGCCACGAAATCCGCACCCCCATGAATGCCATTATCGGATTCTCGGATTTATTAAATAATCCGGAAAATACAGAGGAAGACATACAGTTCTATATTAAAACCATTCAACAACGGTCTGAAGATCTCCTCTCTATCATCAATAATATCCTCGATATCTCCAAAATAGAAGCCGGACAGATGCCCCTTAACCTGCAGAAAACCAATCTTGAGGATGTGATCCGGGAGGTGCGGCACACTGCACAAATCACCTGGATCGATTCAGGAGTAAGAACCATTTCTTTCAATACCAACCTCCAACTCTCTCCCGACCATATAATCATCACTACCGATCCCGGAAAACTCAAACAGATCCTGAATAATTTACTGAACAATGCTTTTCGGCATACTGAGAAGGGTGAAATCGTCTTGCGTTGTAAGCCACAGGATTCTAAAACATTGCTGTTTTCTGTTGCCGATACCGGATGCGGCATTCCAACTGAAAAACAGGCAATAATTTTCGAACGCTTTCGGCAGGTAGATGATTCACTAAACAAAAAACACAGCGGCACCGGACTCGGGCTCTCCATCTCAAAAGGGCTGGTTGAACTCCTTGGCGGCACGATCTGGTTAGAATCAGAGCCCGGAAAAGGAACCACTTTTTACTTTACCGTTCCGGCAAATTATGGCCAAAAACTTCCGGCCTTTGAAAACTCCTAAAAAAAGTTAAAAAAATATCCACTAAACCAAGTTTATTCTATATTTGGATGCGATAATCCCAGTGATCACAGTTAATCTGTTTTATGTCATTCTTACGGCACATAAAAAAACTGATCCTGATCCTGCTGATACCGGCATTATGCTGGGTTTTTTACAATCATGCAGCTAACTGGCATTTCCACATTTTACCTAACGGGATGATCGTAGGGCATGCGCATCCTTACGACAAGCATACCAATCCTGACAGCCCGTTCCCCAACCACAACCACACAAAATCAGAACTACTCTATCTTGATATCATTACCCATGTCCTGGTGGTGATTGTTGCAGCCTTTTTCCTGAGTCAGATCTTTCGAACCTTTACACAATTATCCATACCCCTCCGCCCGCTTGTAAGAATACCTGCAGATTACGGGCAGGTTAAAGACTCCCGGGCTCCTCCCCTCAGATCCTGTTAAACAGCATGCTGCTATAACCGGTTACTTTTAATTTATAGTTAAACTGTTTCCCCATGCTTACTGAAAATAAACATAGAGTGGAATTCATGATTTAGCTTCAGAATACCGGAAGCCGTACAGGATTTCAAATTTTCAAATTCAATTGATACATGATACGATTCAGATTCCGAATTCGCCCGGTTCTTTATACAGGTATGTTGGGCTTACTGATTTTGTTATCCCGCCTAACACTGCCTGCACAGAATGCCCCGTTAACGCTGAAGCAATGTATTTCCATTGCTTTGAACGACAATCCATTGATCCGTTCATCACAACACCAGTACCAGGCCGCACTGGCAAGAGTTAACCAGGCAAAAGCTTTCTCTCAACCTACACTGAATATTGACTCCGACCTGCAACCTGATCCGTTCGATATCCGTAACTCCGGAGAATCATATATCGGGGTAGGTAAATCGGTACTTTTCCCCGGTAAAAGAAGAATCAATACAGCCATAGCTTCCAAAGCTTCAGATGAGATATTAATGGAAGCCGAATTATTGAAACTCGATCTTGTTTACCGGGTGAAACTGGCATTTTATACCTTAATGCTCAACCAGGAACAGCTCGGTTATGCAAAAAAGGACTTTAACCTGGCAAAGGATTTCCTGGATAAAACCAAAGTCAAATTTGATGCGGGAGATGCAGCACAAGTGGAGGTTCTGCGCGCTCAGGTTGAAGTGGCCAAAGCAACCAGCGAAATCAAAAAGATATCCAATAAAATCATTCAGACAAAAGGAGATATCAATTATCTTATGGGAAGGGATAAAAATAATCCGCTGGAGATCACCGGTGAAATGAAACAACCTGTTGTTTTACTTAATCTGGATGACCTGAAACGTCAGGCTTTGCAGAACCGGCCGGAGATCAAAAGAATGAATTATTCATTGGAAAAAGAATCACTGATTAAAAAACAAGCCGGATTCTCTTATCTGCCCGATTTCGATTTAGGCTTTTCAAGACATACCATCGTGGGTGAATCAAAAACATGGGATATGACGGTTGCCCTTCCCATCCCCCTGTTTTTCACACAATCTGTAAAAGGAAAAATCGCCGAAGCAAAAGCCAATTACCAATCCCTGCAAAGTGAATTGAAAAACCTGCAAAATGCCATCGGACTTGAAGTGGAAAATGCTTATCGCAACGCGGTCACGGCTAAAAATATGATCAATCTGTTTGACCAGGATATGCTGACCCAATCAGAAGAGGTTTATAACCTTTTGCTTTTCAGCTACCAGGAAGGTGCCATTAGTGGTATTGAACTGATAGAAGCACGAAAAACACTGATAGAGACGAGAAAATCATATGCTGAAGCTTTGTTTAATTATGACGCGGCCATTGTATCTATTGAAAAATCTATCGGCCAATCACTAGAAAATAAATAAAATGAGAAACAAATTATTACCCTTATTCTTACCGGGTATTATCCTGCTCCTTATGATCGGATTTGCCTGCTCAAATTCAGAAAAAGGAAATACCAATACATCAAAGGATTCTCTCCAGACAACCAAAACAGTAC
>JAGHDB010000377.1 GCA_021160155.1 Bacteroidales bacterium
GGTGACTGAAGAACAATTGGTGCGCGATCCCGGAAGCTATCGCTACAGTAAATACTTAGTCATCATATTGTTCATAAACTATTCCCTGGGTATCCTTTTTTATCCCGAACCCTTTACCCTGACACATCATGCCTTTTCTCATCTGGGAATGACCCATGTTCACTCCGGGCCTCCAAATTACATCTCTTTGGTTATCAATGCATTCGGCATGACGGCTTGTGCCTGGGTCATGTTTCGTCTGGCCCGTTACCATCATCGTATTCACCCCGTACCGGCCAGTTCAGCGTATTCGTTCTTCTCATTTCTGGTGGCAATCGGATACCTGATGATGCTCTTCCCCTGTGATCTGCCCAAAGTGCGGTTTTTTCATGTTCTTGGATCCGGATTGGTGGTTGGCGGATTGGTTTTTTTAGTCATGATCCGCCTGATCGCCATCAAACCCGTGGTTGGTCTTGCCCGGTTCAGGTTATTGACCGGCGCCTTCAGTCTTTCTGTTTTACTCTATGCCTGGATGTGGCTGATCCATTCACCCATTAATCCCCTGTTTCAAAAAATTGCTATCATTGCATTGATCTTTACAACACTCTATTCGTTCAGGATCTCAAAAATCAGGGGAGAAGGTAAAATCAAAATCTAAATCATGGAAAAATATTCTAAATTCTCGATCCGCGCCCGGATCAATAGTTTCCGATATGCCTTTCGGGGGTTAAGTTTTATGTTTCAAACCGAACAAAACAGCTGGATCCATCTCTTTGTGACAATTGTAGTGATCGCTTCCGGGGTCTGGTTTCATATCTCTGCTACAGAATGGTGCTTTGCCTCCCTGGCCATCGGTTTGGTTTTTATGGCCGAAATGGTTAATACCGCCTTTGAAAGATTGCTCGATCTGGTACACCCTGAAGAGCACCCGATGGTAGGTAAGATCAAAGATCTGGCAGCCGGAACAGTATTGGCCACAGCTGTTATTGCCATTGCCGTGGGCTTAATAATCTTTCTGCCCAAGATTATTGATAAGTTGGGCCGGATGTAATTTCGGGGAAAATTCCCGAGAGTATCGTTATCCCCAAATCCGCGCTGCTTGAAGAGTCGGGGCGATATTATGTGTTCGTTGAGGAAGAAGGAGGTCATTTTCACAAACATTACGTCACACTGGACGGATTCGATGGAGTGAATTACCGGGTAACCGGTGGTTTACCTGGAGGAGAAATGGTGGTCACATTAGCCCTGGTAGCAGGTATCGTAGTCTCTTCAAAACTGGATGTGGATGTTTTTCTGAAACAGCAGGTAACGGAGCAACCGGCATCCGCCGGGTCAGATCCTATTCATCTATGGGATTTTCAATTGTCCACGTTGAATTCGATTGGGGTACTGATAACCAACTATTGATGAAAATTTTCCGGTACCGGTTCTGACTAACCTGTAACATATCCCCTCCCCGAACTTATTATTATATTGCAGCAACTCGATCATTCATTTTATGTCAAACTAAACCTGAAGATATGAAACGGCTGTTACTGTTACTCGTTTTAAGTGCCTCCGGATGGTTGTTGCAGGCACAGGGCCCTAAAAAAGTACTGACACATGAAGATATCCTCCACTGGAACCGGATCACCGGCCGGTCTCTGTCGAATGACGGAACCATTGTAGCGTACCAGCTCGAACCCTGGAAAGGAGATCCGGTTATAAAAATATCCACTGCATCGGGAGATGAATTAGCTTCTGTAACAGGAGGATCCGGTGCCGTGATTACTCATGACTCCAAATATGTTGTGTATGCCATTCATCCCCTCCGGGATACCGTGCGAATACTTAAATTAAAAAAGACGAAAAAAGAAAAGATGCCCGTGAACCGGCTTGCAATCTTTTCTGTCGCCACAAAAACCGCTGAAACCATCCCAAGGTTAAAATCCTTTAAAGTGCCTGAAAAATGGGATGGATGGATAGTATATCAGACCGTTCCCGGAGAGAAAACTGTAACTGCCGGGGATAAGGAAAACGGGTACACGTTGCAACTCCGTAATCTGGATTCGGGAGAAACAATCACTTTCCCGTTTGTCACGCGATATGATTTAGCAGGTGAATCACCCGTCATAGTTTTTGTAACTACCGGTGATGACCACGAAATGAAGGCGGGGATTTACCGGTATGATTTAACAGGCAAAAAACTTACTCCTTTATTAACCGGCAAAGGAACCTACACCCAGGTAACCATGAACAAACCGGCATCCCGGATCGCTTTTCTGGCCGCACATTCAAGTGAATCAAAAACCAGAAAATCATACGGACTTTACCTGTGGACAGGACCAGGAACCGCGGAGCAGGTTTTGACCAATGACGACACAGCCATTCCACAGAATTGGGAAATCAGTGCGAACGGACGTCTATTCTTCTCCCCCTCAGGCAACCGTCTCTTTTTCGGTACGGCTCCCATTCGCCCCGAACGGGATACCACCCGGTTAAAAGAGGAGTGGCCGGTATTGGATGTTTGGCACTGGAATGAACCGATGTTACATACCCAACAATTAAAGATCCTTTCCAGATCCCTGAAAAAGAGTTACCTGGCCGTGTTTCTAACGGATGAACACCGAATGGTTCAACTTGAAGACAAGAAGCTTACCGGGATCAGTCTGATTAAAAAAGGAGATGCCGATCTGGCAGCAGGCTGGTCAAACCTGCCCTACGCCGTTCAATCCATGTGGGAGGGAAGTCCTGTTCATAACGACTTTTACCTGATCGACATCCGCGATGGATCCGGAGTATTGATCCGTAAAAATTGCCGGGCTACTCCACGGGTTTCACCAGGCGGTAAATATTTATACTGGTACCAAGCTGCCGACAGCAGTTGGTACACCTACTGCCTCGAAGGCAAAAAAACCGTCCGGGTTACACATCCCGGCCGGGTTCAATGCGCAAATGAATTAAATGACATCCCTAACCTGCCCGGATCATACGGTACCGCCGGCTGGCTGAAGGATGACCGGGCCCTGCTGGTATATGACCGTTACGATCTCTGGAATATTGATCCGGAAGGTAAAAGAAATGCGGTTTCCCTGACCGTCAACGGGCGCCTGAACCATATAAACTACCGATTGATCCGATGGGTACAGGAACCTGAAGCCATTGATCCGGCTGAAACAGCCTGGTTTACCGGGCATAATGAAATTACCCGTGGGGATGGTTATTACCGGGGATCGCTTCGTAAGCCCAAGATTCCTAAAACCGTAATGGCCGGTGAGTATAAACTGGGACGACCCGTTAAAGCCAAAGAGGCCGAAGTGGTACTTTATACCCGTGAAACCTTTCAGGTTTTTCCGGATCTGCTGGTCTCAAACCTGAAATTTAAATCCTCCGTCCGCATCAGCCATGCCAATCCGCAGCAGAAAGAGTTCCGGTGGGGTACGGCCGAACTGTTCAGATGGACCTCCCTTGACGGCCGTGCACTTGAAGGAACATTGCATAAACCCGAAAATTTTAATCCTCATAATAAATATCCCCTGATCGTTAATTTTTACGAAAAAAGTTCACAAGGTCTGTTTAATCACCGGATCCCTGAAGAACACCGCTCAACCATTGACTATCACTACTATACCAGTAACGGATATGTGGTTTTTAATCCGGATATTTATTATAAAGAGGGATACCCCGGTGAAGATGCCTTCAACTGTGTCATGCCCGGTATTACCGCTTTGGTGGATGCGGGATTCATTGAAAAAGAACACATTGGCGCCCAGGGTCATAGCTGGGGCGGATACCAGGTGGCGTATCTGGCCACACGCACCCATCTGTTTGCCGCCATTGAATCCGGCGCACCGGTGGTCAATATGTTCAGTTCTTACGGAGGAATCCGATGGGGATCCGGGTTAAACCGTTCGTTCCAATATGAACATACCCAAAGCCGTATCGGTAAATCTATCTGGGAAGCTCCGTTACGGTACCTTGAAAACTCTCCCCTCTTTACGGTGGATAAGATCACTACCCCGATGCTGATCATGCACAACGATCATGACGGCGCAGTACCGTGGTACCAGGGCATTGAATTCTTTATAGCCCTGCGCAGGATGGGAAAAACCGCCTGGCTGCTTAATTATAACGAAGCAGATCACTGGCCTTTAAAGGTACGCGACAAGCACGATTTCCAAATCCGGTTGTCGCAATTCTTTGATCACTACCTGAAAGATCAACCGATGCCCAAATGGATGAAAGAGGGCATCCCGGCCACGGAAAAAGAGACCGAACTGGGCTATGAACTGGTCAAATAAAATTATTGTAGCAATGAAAAGAGCACTTCCTTTTCTGACTGTTTTATTACTGTTATCCAATACAGTACACACACAAGACCGGATCACCGGAAAACTCTTTGCCACCCGGTCTGAAGTAATAGCCACTCACGGAATGGCTGCCACCAGCCAACCCCTGGCTACCCAGGTAGCCCTGCAAATCATGCAACA
>JAGHDB010000280.1 GCA_021160155.1 Bacteroidales bacterium
TCCATATTCAAATTATGATACTGCTTGATCAGTCTGAGATAACTATTAAGGCTGCGATCTGACTGGGTTGAGGATCCCGGGATAGTGGATGCCATTGATTCAGGAAGATCTTTATGATGCATATACCCCCACATCCCGGCTTGGATATAAATCTGATCCGGTAATTTCAAAAAGAGATGTTGTTGAAATCCATACTGTTGTAAAGAATCATTGGTCCTTTTAGTCAGAGGTTTACCAGATTGGTAGACATTAATAAAAGGATAATTATTCCAGGCCGACTTCTGGTATCCGCTCAGATGGTACTGAAGCCGGCTGTTGCCAGTTTGAATATTGATAGAGCTGTTTCGGTAGTGCCACGAACCGAAACCTCCACTTATTCGAGTATTAAAACGATTTGTCCAGTCAGGACGATTATCAAGGTTAATGGCCCCCCCGAAAGTACCACTGCCAAAACGGCTTCCGGGTGCTCCTTCCACTACAGAGATCTGATCCAGGGAAGTTACCGGAATCAAAGAGAGATCTTCACTTCCGGCGGTGATACTATTCACCGGAAACCCGTTCCAGTTGACTTGTGTATGGGAGCCTCCCGAACCACGAAGGCGTAAAGTTGAGAGTGACCCGGTACTCCCGTAGGAGGTAAAATAGAGTCCGGCTTCCCTGGCAAGCAATGTATTCAAATCTGTACTTTCTCCCGGTTCCAATAATGCAGAATCGATGACGGTTATCTGATAAGCACCTGATCTGACCTCTTTTGCAGATCCCTGAATGACTACCTCTCTGAGACGATAATCGGTCTTCTGTGCCCATAAAGAGTTACCCGTCTGATAAAGAAGCAGGCAGGTCAGAAGTAGTATGTTATTTGCGGTAACTTTCATCTCTCTTTTAGTTTTATCCGAACCAAAAGCTGATCAGATACTACCGGCAGGTCTTCTGACTCGCTCCCCGAGCCTGGCGCCTTCCCATCCTCCTTTATTCGGGATAGTGGCCGGGATGCCAGGACAGTTTAAATAGAGCTTACAGCAGCGGAAACTGTTCAGGATTTTCACCTGATTCCCTTTTATCGCTGATTCCGGCTGAAAACAGCGAACCGATTGTGCAAATATAATAATAAAATTAATTCATTATTCTATCGATGACCGGAAATTTGGTATTATTTTTAAACAAAATCGTTTTAATGGATGCTTCAGAAGCCCGGGATCGTATCCTGTTGTTACGAAAAGAACTTGAAAAGCACAATCACCTCTATTACGTGGCTAATCAGCCGCAGATCAGTGATTATCAGTATGATCTGTTGCTTAAAGAGTTACAGGAGCTTGAAAAGGAATGGCCTGAATTCTTTGATCCTCTCTCTCCCACCCGGCGTGTAGGGGACGACCGCAATCAGGAATTTACCCAACGTAATCATCTTACACCGATGTACTCTTTGGCCAATACCTATTCCAAAGAAGAAATCGCTGAATTTGATCAAAGAGTGATTCATGCTACAGGCCATCCGGTAACCTATACCTGTGAACTGAAATATGACGGGGCTGCCATTAACCTGCTTTATCAAAACGGGCGCCTGGTCCATGCGATTACCAGGGGCAACGGCATATCAGGAGATGATGTAACCGGCAATATAAAAACCATTAAAAGCATCCCTCTGGTATTACAAAAAACTGGTTACCCTGAATCATTTGAGATACGTGGTGAGGTGATTATGACCCACAAGGTTTTTAATCAGTAAAATAAAGAGCGGACTTCCCATGGTGAGCCTTTATTTGCCAATCCCAGAAATGCGGCCTCGGGCACACTGAAAATGCAAAATACTGCGATGGTGGCAAAAAGAAACCTGGATTGTTTCTTATATGGCCTGAGCGGAGAGAGGTTGCCTGCTGACAATCATTACGATAACCTGAAAGAAGCCAGGAAATGGGGATTTAAAATTCCAGATTATTTCGTCCGCTGCACTACGCTTGATGAAGTATATGCTTATATCCGACTATGGGATCAAAAGAGAAAAGAACTGGATTTTAATATCGATGGCATCGTTATCAAGGTGGATAATCTTAGTATTCAGTCTAAACTTGGATTTACCGCTAAATCACCCAGATGGGCCATTGCATATAAGTTTCCTGCTGAACAAGCTGAGACTCAGTTAATATCAGTAGATTTTCAGGTCGGGCGAACCGGTACCGTTACCCCGGTGGCTAATCTGCAACCGGTTTTACTGGGTGGAACAACGGTAAAGAGAGCCTCTCTTCACAACTCTGATCAAATCCGGATACTGGATATCCATCAACATGATTGGGTCATTATCGAAAAGGGAGGTGAAATCATCCCGAAAATTGTTGGGGTAAACGTACAAAAAAGGCACCCCATGACCCTGCCTGTCGAATTTGCCACCCACTGCCCCGAATGCGGTACCCTGTTGCAAAAAGATGAAGGAGAAGCCCGTCATTATTGCCCCAACATACGCAACTGTCCTCCTCAAATCAAAGGGAGAATCACGCATTTTGTAAGCCGTAAGGCTATGGATATAGAAGGACTTGGAGAAGAAACGATAGAACTGCTTTATCAGAAAAATCTGATCAGGGATGTAGCCGATTTGTATCAACTGCGCAAGGAGGATCTGGTGGATCTTGAACGGCAGGGTGAAAAATCTGTAGAGAACCTTCTGTCAGCGCTTGAGGCATCAAAAAATGTTCCTTATGAAAGAGTTTTATTTGGACTCGGCATCAGGCACGTTGGGGAAACAGTGGCTAAAAAACTGGTTAAGGCATTTCCAAAACTCGAAGATCTTATACATGCCGGTAAAGATCAATTAATTTCAGTTGATGAAGTAGGTGACAAAATTGCCGATAGCATTCTGGCCTATTTTTCAGATCCGGAACATCTCGAGTTGGTTAAACGATTACAGAAATCAGGCTTGAAATTTGAAACGAAGACAAAGGTACTTTCTCCGGATTCACAACCTTTAACGGGCTACACTTTCGTAATTAGCGGAACATTTGAATCCGTCAGTCGCCAGGAGTTAAAAGAATTGATTGAATCGCTTGGAGCTTCCGCAGCCTCATCAGTTACTTCACGGACCAATTATGTGCTTGCCGGTAAAAACATGGGGCCCGGGAAACGGAAAAAAGCTGAAAGCCTCGGGATTCCGATAATTTCTCTTGAAGAGTTTTACCAAATGTTCTAAAGAGGTATATTTACCAAATCAGTGATTTATTTATGAGATCATTTATACAACAGTATATTATTTTATCACGGCTTAAGAAAAGGTTCTCGCAGAACCGGCTGCAACCATCATACATTCCTTTACAGGAAGCAGGATCACTGGGTATCCTTGCAGATTTTCGACATCCTGACCATGTCAGGCCCGTAATACAGTTTGCTGCGACTTTGCATAAAATGAAAAACAGGTGTCATTTATTATTGCTTGTTTCTGAAAAAAGAAAAGAATTAAATCGCTTTGATTACGAGAAACATTTTCCGGGTATGCCGGTTGAGCTTATCGCAGCTGATGAGTTAAAGTGGTTTAATATTCCTCAAAAAAAACTTATTGTACCTTTTACTCAAAAGAACTACGATATTCTCTTCAGATTAGATCAGTTGGATAATTTTACCCTGGACTACATCTTTTTTAAAACAAAAGCCAGGATGTATGCGGGTATTGCCGATGCTGCAGGTGGAATGATTGATTTTGAAATTGATATTCAGCCCAAAACAGATCTGCAAAGCCTGACTGAAAACCTGCTCAATTATCTTCAAACCATTCAATCAAAAAAAGACACAAAACAGCAACCAACCAATCAAAAACTTTTTTGAACATGCAAAGCAATCCTTTTCAGGGAACCGGAGTGGCTTTGGTAACTCCTTTTCTTAACAACGGAGAGATTGATACAGAATCTTTAAAACAGATTACCCGATATACCCTGGAGCACGGGGTGGGATTCCTGGTTGTTTTGGGTACCACAGGAGAATCTGCAGTGCTGACTCAGGCTGAGAAAACAACGGTTCTTCAAACCATTCTGCAGGTCAATGATGGTATGAAACCGGTTGTTTTGGGCATTGGAGGCAACGATACCAGAAAAGTTGTAAATACTATTAAATCACAAGATCTTACAGGCATTCAGGGTATTCTTTCGGTCACACCATATTATAATAAGCCTGATCAATCGGGATTATTTCGTCATTTCATGGAGGTTGCCTCAGCTGCAGATTTGCCCGTTATAATCTATAATGTACCTGGTCGAACCGGTTCGAACATATCATCAGAAACTGCGCTTAAGCTTGCATTCAAAGCGCCTAATATTGTAGCAATCAAAGAAGCCGGAGGTAATCTTGATCAGATTACAGATCTCATTCACAATAAACCCGAAGATTTTTTAATTCTCTCCGGTGATGACGCACTGACGTTACCTATGATGGCACTTGGAGCCGATGGTGTAATCTCTGTAGTAGCCAACGTACTCCCCGGAGAGATGTCACAAATGGTCAATTTAGCTGCATCCGGGGATTATCAGGGGGCCAGAAAACTCCATTATCATCTGATTCAACTCATCAGGATGTTGTTTGAAGAAGGTAATCCGGCGGGCGTTAAAGCAGCCCTTCATACAATGGGCTTGTGTAATAATGTCCTTCGTCTTCCTTTAACCCCGGTTTCAAAATTGTTATATGACCGTATCAGGGCATTCCTTAAATAGTACAGATTATAAGGGGGATCCTGAATGTAATCCCGGTCGTCCGTGACAATTTTTGTACTTCTTGCCACTGCCACACGGACATGGATCATTTCGCCCGATCTTTTTATCCACCCGTATAGGTTGAACCTTTGCCGGCCGCTGAGGCATACCGCCACCTGATTGCGGTACGGTACTTTGTGGTGATGAATATTCAGGCGATTCAGTTTTTGAAGTTTCATAGTTACTCATATCAAGCTTTTGCCTGGCATGACTTTCCCTAACCTCTTCTGGTTCACGCAAAGGGATCTCTCCTTTCATCAGCAGGGAAACCACCTCTTTATTCACCCTCATAATCATATCTTTAAAAAGATCAAATGATTCAAGTTTGTAAACCAATAACGGATCTTTTTGTTCGTAAGAAGCATTCTGAACCGACTGTTTCAGCTCGTCCATCTCTCTCAGGTGCTCTTTCCATGCATCATCTATGGTAGCCAGAACAGTAGATTTTTCAAATGACTTCACCAGTTCCCTGTTTTTTGTTTCGTATGATTTCTTGAGATTTACATGAACATTCAGGGTTTTCTGCCCATCGGTAATCGGAACCAGAATATGCTCATACTGGTGGGAAGCCTTTTCATATACTTGTTTCACAACCGGCCATGCCTGTTTTGCCATGGCTTCGTTTTTGGAAGTATAAGCAGAGATCAGTTTTTCATTAAGTTTTTCAGTGATCTCATTCCGGCGCAGATTTACAAACTCCTCTTCTGTAAACGGTGTGTCAATAGCAAAGTAGCGAATCAGGTCAAGTCTGAATGATTCAAAATCATCGGCATCCTTATATTCATCTACAAGAGATTCACTTAAGTCAAACATCATATTGGAGATATCCATCTCAATTCGTTCACCATATAAAGCATGACGACGCCGGCTGTATACGACTTCCCGTTGATTGTTCATCACATCATCGTACTCCAGCAAGCGTTTACGAATACCGTAGTTGTTCTCTTCAACCTTTCTTTGTGCCCGTTCAATGGATTTGGTGATCATCGGATGCTGAATTACCTCACCCTCTTTCAGTCCGAGACGGTCCATCATTTTAGATACCCGGTCAGAACCAAACAGACGCATCAGGTTATCTTCCAATGAAACATAAAACTGAGAACTTCCCGGATCTCCCTGACGACCCGCACGACCTCTCAGCTGCCGGTCAACCCTCCGTGATTCATGTCGTTCCGTACCGATAATAGCCAAACCACCTGCATCACGTACCTCAGGGTGCAGTTTAATATCGGTACCACGCCCTGCCATATTTGTGGCAATAGTAACGGCTCCCGGTTGACCAGCCTGTGCAACGATTTCAGCTTCACGCTGGTGAAGTTTGGCATTCAATACATTATGTTTGATCCCTCTGATCTTTAACATCCGGCTCAGCAATTCAGAAATCTCCACAGAGGTTGTACCAACCAGCACCGCACGTCTTTCATTTACCAAATTAACTATATCTTCTATAACCGCATTGTATTTTTCACGTTTGGTTTTATAGATAAGATCCTCACGGTCATCCCTGATAATCGGCCGGTTGGTTGGTGTGACCACGACATCCAGTTTATAGATATCCCAGAATTCTCCCGCTTCCGTTTCGGCTGTACCGGTCATCCCTGCCAGCTTATCATACATCCTGAAATAATTCTGCAAGGTAATGGTGGCAAAAGTTTGAGTGGCCGCTTCAACCTTCACATTTTCTTTTGCTTCAATAGCCTGATGCAGCCCGTCGGAATAACGACGCCCCTCCATGATTCTCCCGGTCTGTTCATCCACAATCTTTACCTTATTCTCGATAACCACGTATTCTACATCTCTTTCAAAAAGGGTATAAGCTTTCAATAGTTGGATGATCGTGTGAACACGTTCTGATTTAACAGAGAAGTCCCTGATTAACTGATCTTTAAGATTAA
>JAGHDB010000314.1 GCA_021160155.1 Bacteroidales bacterium
CGATTACCCCTGAGAATAATATGACCGCCCCGCCCGCCATCACCACCATCCGGACCGGCTTTGGGGTTATATTTCATCCGTTTCAAATGTACTGACCCCGCTCCTCCCCGTCCTGAACGACAAAAAACTTTAATGTAATCTATGAAATTGGTTTGACTCATTACCTGACCAATTCATCCTCATCTTTTGTGACCACGTACAAGTCTCTATAATTTCGTCCGAACCCATTGTAATCAAGCCCGTACCCCAGTACGAATTCATTGGGAATCTCAATTCCGATATGATCGATAGAGAAATGACCTTTAAAAGCTTTTGGCTTAAAGAACAATGAAGCGATTCTTACACTTGCAGTATGATGATTGTTAAGATGCTCCAGAAGCATTTCAATAGTCAGCCCGCTGTCAATGATATCTTCAAGGATCACCACATGCCGGTCGGTCAGATCTTCTTGTAAACCAATTAGTTGATGTACTTTGCCGGTAGATTCGGTACCCCGATAAGAGGCCATCTTCACAAAAGAGATGGAACAGGGAGTTTGTATCATTTTGAAAAGATCGCCGGCAAATATAAATACACCGTTTAAAACGCCCAGAAAGAGCGGGTTTTTTCCGTAGAGTTCCCGGTCAATTTCTGCTGCAATCCGGGCGATGGCTTCCTGGATTTGAACAAAGTGAATAAATTTTTTAAATGTTTTGTCAAGAACTTTAATTTGATCCATGGGATAGGAGTAGGGTTTTTATACCTTGCAAAACTATAAAATCTTAACACCTTTTTATATGCTTCACTTAATTCTGTTCGGACCACCGGGTGCCGGTAAGGGAACTCAGGCTCAATTGCTGGGTACACAATTCGGCCTGATACACATTTCAACAGGTGATCTGCTCCGCTCTGAGTTGGCAAATCGCACGGAGTTGGGGCTGGAAGCAAAGAGATTCATGGATCGCGGTGAATTGGTCCCGGATGAGACAGTTATCAGTATGATTATGAACCGGATACATCAGATGAGCGAAACCGGCGGGGTGATTTATGACGGGTTTCCCAGGACCATCCCGCAGGCTGAAGCCTTAGACCGGATTCTTAAGTCGGAGCACGAAAAGATCAGTGCGCTGATCTCTTTGGAAGTACCTCATAATGAACTGGTTAAGAGGTTGATGCTCCGCGGCGAAACATCCGGCCGGTCGGATGACCGGAATATCTCGGTGATTGAAAACAGGATTAAGGTATACCAGGAGAAAACCAAACCATTGATCGATTATTACAATCAACAGCAAAAGTATCATACTGTCGATGGTACAGGAACCATCGAACAAATTTCACAACGTTTGACCAACCTGGTGAAGAAAATCAAAAATCAAAATTAACATATGGATCCTTTAGTTTCAATTATCATGGGCAGCACTTCCGACCTGCCGGTTATGGAGCAGGCTGCCAAAGTGCTGGACGAATTTGAGATACCGTTTGAATTACAGGCCTTATCAGCTCATCGCACACCGGATGAGGTTATGGCTTTTTCACGTGGTGCTTATGCCCGGGGGATCAGGGTGATAATTGCCGGTGCCGGTGGTGCGGCACATTTGCCCGGAGTGATAGCTGCCATGACCCCTTGTCCGGTAATCGGTGTGCCTGTTAAAGCGTCTATTTCGATCGATGGATGGGACTCTATTCTGAGTATTCTTCAAATGCCTCCGGGTATCCCGGTTGCTACGGTAGGTTTGGATGGAGCCCGAAACGCCGGAATTCTGGCAGTTCAGATTCTGGGAGCCGGGGATGAGGCCATACACGAAAAAGTAGATAAGTTTAAAAAGAGCCTGGGGTTAAAAATTGTCAAAGCCAACGAACAACTCAAAGAGGTCAGGTTCAATTTTAAAGTGAATTGACTATCCGGTTTTGATATAACGACCGTTTTATTTCCATTTTACTATTCCGGATGCATCTATAGAAGGTAAACGGCCTTTTATTATGTCATCTTCGGGGAAGTATCTGTTTGCTTTGTTTCTGGTTGTTTCTCCGGTTTTTCAATATGTAAACTCGCAAACTACAACCGGCTTCGAGATCCGGGATCCGGGATGGATTCCGGATCTGTTTTCAAAAATATCGGGCTGGTGGTTTTCATCCTGTTTGTTTTACGGTGTACCCGAATGGAACAAAACTGTTGTGGGGTATGACCTGGTCCGGGATGAGACGCATACCGGTATCTCAGTCGGACGCAACGGAATACCCGGATGGGTCACTTATTCACTTACCCTGGCGCATACCCGCCGGATCGGACCGGTGAATGGTGGAGTGTTTCTGGATCTCTATTTACAAACTGCTCTGAATCGTACTCCCCGCCTGCGTGCATCCTGCGATCTGCAACTTCTGGCACATACCGGTTCGGGAATAGATATTACTGCTGTGGTGTATGACTGGCCGGGATGGATTTACGGTTCATATTATTATCAGACGGGTACTCCGTTCATGCGGCTTGGAATTATTCAATCTCCCGGACGTCAGGTGAAATGGATGCTGTACAGCGATTTTTCACCCGATATGACCGGACCGTTCGGAATGGAAATCTTTCTCCAACCCGATCTGGCTTTTGAATCCTCATTTGGAGTGAGGATACGACCGATTGGATTTTCAACCGGAGTAAGCTGGGATATTCGTAATTGGCGGGTTCTGATCCGGTTGTATTATGCTAATGCATTGGGTGTTAAGCCTGTAATTTTATTTAGTCAGCAGTACCATGATTAAAGACAGGGTCAGATTCATGATCGTGATCATTTTGTTCATACCTGTTATAGAGGGATATCCGCAAACAGTGATGTACGGTTTTTTTGCCGATTCGATATTACTGTCCGGGATAGAGGAGTCGGGCGGTTTACCGGCTGACGGAGCTACTGAAATTGTGGAGTTGCCCTACACATATGGATCAGAAGATTTTACCGGATCAAACCGTGGTTGGTTTATGGGTACGGTTGGGGAAAATAATTTGGAGCAATGGCCGGGTGTCAAATGCCGGATGCGTATTTGCTCGGATAATCACTGGGAAATACGAGGTTATATGGAGCAGGATCCCGGAGAACCATTTAAAAAATATCCGGATCAGCTATCCGGGGGCATAAAATTTTACCCCTCACGGGGAGTCTTGAAACAATTGATCATTGGAGATTATCATGTCAATACGGGTTTGGGTGTTACGTTATCCACCGGTCGCCGGTATTACTTTTTGTTCCAGTCCCCTGAATTATTTAACCGGCAGGGCAGGGGGCTCAGCTTACATCCGGGAGCGGATGAAAATCGTTTCTTCCGGGGATCGGCCATGGAACTGGAAGGGCATCACTGGAGTGCCCGGTTATTTGTTTCGGGGAAACGGGTGGATGCAGTGACAGACACTCTTTTTTCGATGAATAACGAAATTCCCGTGATCCTGAATTTTCCTGAATCCGGTTATCACCGGACTGACCGGGAGCTGGCAAGCCGTAAGGTACTACCTGAAGATATTATCGGCGGGGATATTCGCTTCGATCAAAGGAACAGCTCGGCAGGGATTTCATGGATACGCCTGCATTATGGTTTTATTGGTGATCCGGTTGTACGGGCAGGCGCTTACGTTCGTCATCGAATGGCTTTCGGAGTGTTATCGGGAGAAGGAAGTATTAACCGGAATAAAAATCTGGCCTGGATAGTGGGATTACGGTCATTCGGATTCCACGGCTTCTCTTTTGCGGCACGGATCAGTTACCGCTCAGATGGATTTCACGGGGGATACTCGGTTTTTAAAAGGGATCTTCATCCGCTGACTGCATTATGGGAATACCGGTGGTCAGTGGTATATACTCCGGGGTACCGGAGCCGGATTTTGGTGGTGGGTGATTATCGTTATGCACCGCAACCTGAAGCGGTGGGTGGGTTGGATCGTCTGCGGCTCGGGTTGGCACTGATGCTTCCGCTGGGTGACACCTGGCAATTGATGGTATCCGGTCGATACAGCGGACGGGGTACGGTAACCGGGTTATCCGGAAATTTTCTCCAGGTTTCAGGTCAGGTGCGCAGCCATTGGGATGTTAAAAAAAACTGGAACATCAGGATGGATTTGTTATTGAATGTACAACTGGGTAATGATCAGATTGCCGGTACCTTACCAAATGGCTTATCGGGTGGAACAGGATCTTTTCAGATCCGGTATGGCAATCTGTTGAAAAGAATGGTTTTGACTACCGGATTAAGGCCCTTTGTAGTGCCGGATGAAGCTCCGCTGATTTACCGTTATGAACCGGATCTTACCTATGCATTTTCAGTCCCGGTTTTTTCCGGATCAGGATGCCGTTTCTTTCTGATGAGCCAGTGGAGCTTATTGCAATCTTTCAGAATTGAAGTAAAATGGTGGCACACGGTTTATTCGGATTTAAAACACCGGCGGAATCTTAATTCTGACATCAATGGTTTATTGATGAAAGACGGATTCAGAATACAAGTCATTAAGAAGATCTGATGGCCTTTTTTAATTGATCCAGGTTGTTAAATCGTTCCTGGCGGAGATCCCATTTTACCGAATGGGTTTCTTCGCGGTTGATCAGTTGATTGAAATTGTATTGCATGGATTTGATGAGATTACCGGTTAATTATTGAGGATCCACATCCGGTTGAATGATCAGTTGACTGTATCCGGGTTTATGATGGTATGTTTCAAGTGTGGTACGTATCTGTTTTTTCAGTTGGAGCAGATCATGTGATTTAGGTAACTTGATCAAGATGATTTTCAGATGTTTACCTTGGATACGCCCGATCAAAGGAGTGTGGGGCCCGATTACTTTCCCCGGAAGAATTTTTTTTAGGTCACGGCCCAGATAGTAGGCTGCCTGAGACAGAAATTCAGGATTTTTATGTTTTAGTTTGATTTGAAGAAGGCGGGTAAAAGGAGGATAACCAAAACTTTCCCGCTCGGCAAGTTCCTGGTCGTAGAAACTGCCGGTCTGATTATGAAGAACCTGGCGAATGACCGGATGATCAGGATCACTACTTTGGATAATCACGATTCCCTGTTCTTTTCTTCGTCCCGCACGGCCGCTGACCTGTGTCATTAATTGAAAGCTCCGTTCTAAAGACCTGAAATCCGGATAGTTAAGCAGCTGGTCGGCATCCATGATCCCGACCACATGGACATGACCGAAATCTAATCCCTTACTGATCATCTGGGTGCCGATCAGGATATCAATACGTCTGTTTTCAAAATCGCTTATAATACGCTCGTAGGCTGTTTTACTACGTGTAGCATCCAGATCCATCCGGGCAATGCGTGCATCCGGAAATATCAGTTGAATATCATCTTCAATTTTTTCTGTACCCAATCCTCTTGATACCAGTCCGGTACTTTGGCATTCCGGACATTTTGAAGGAACGGGAGTGGAATATCCGCAATAGTGACAGACCAGCCGGTTTTGAAGCCGGTGGTAGGTAAGACTGACATCACAGGAAGTGCATTTGGGAATATATCCGCAGTTTAGGCAGGTAAGGTAGGGACTGTATCCCCGCCGGTTTTGGAAGAGCATTACCTGTTGATGATTGATGAGTGCCTGGTCGATGGCTTCGAGCAATACCGGAGTAAAAGGCCCGGCCATTCTCTTTTTGCGGCGTGCTTCACTGATATTTGCCAGTATGATTTCAGGGAGCCGGATACCTCCGTAGCGGGAGGTGAGGTGCAACAGTCCGTATTTTCCGGTTTGGGCATGGTACCAGGTTTCCAAGGAGGGGGTGGCTGAACCGAGTAAAACCGGGGCATGATGTATTTGTCCGAGTACGATGGCACAATCCCTGGCATGGTATCTGGGAGCCGGATCATGCTGTTTATAAGTATTCTCATGCTCTTCATCCACAATAATCAGTCCCAGGTTTCTGAACGGAAGAAAAACCGACGAACGAACGCCGAGGATTACCTGACCCTCACCTGAGGGATCATTGCCGCATCGATTCCAGATTTCGAGCCGCTTGGTATCTGAAAACCGTGAGTGGTACACCAATAACTGGTGACCGAATACTTTTTGCAGGCGGGTAATGATCTGGGTGGTCAGGGCAATTTCAGGAAGCAGGTAGAGTACCTGTTGTTTCTTTTTCAGGAATTGAGTAATCAGGTGAATATAAATCTCCGTTTTGCCGCTGGATGTAATGCCGTATAAAAGTTGCACGGGGCGGGTGGTCGTTTGCTTCAGAAAGGTTCGGTACACTTGAGATTGCTCTGAAGTTAAAGAGTATGGTTGTAAAGCCGGTTTAACCGGGGCAGTCTCAGGCTGCAATTCGGGTATTGTGAGTGGTGCATAACGGGGGTTTCTCAACCGGGCGGGCAATGCGGCTTTCATCACTTCACCTGGAGTGCAGAGATAATAATCAGCCATCCATGACCAGAACCTGATCTGGTTTGAATCGAGTAGCGGCGGCTCCTCCATAATACCGGTGATCGTACGTGCTCCTGTGGTTTGTTCACCGGTGCCCCAGACAATTCCAATATACTCTTTGTTTTTTCCCAGGGGTACTATCACCCGCTGACCCGGTAGCAGACGGCCGTTAAAATCTTCAGGCACCTTATAGGTAAAGGTGCTGTGAAGAGCCAGAGGCAGTAAAACTTCAATATATTCTGAATGTGAGGACATAAAAAAAATCCCGACCGGCAGGTCGGGATAAATTTACCTTTTTTTCATCAGTGAGCGAGGATATCGGCTACATCCAGTAAAATATGATTCAGGTTTTTACTGGAGTGAATCGTTTTATTAAAGGGGACATGAACAATATCGTGATTGACAAAACCTACCATAATACTTCGTTGGTTGTCAATCAGGGCTTCAACAGATGCCACGCCAAGCCGGCTGGCTAAAAACCGGTCAAATGCCGAAGGAGATCCGCCCCGCTGGATATGCCCCAGTACATTAACCCGGATGTCATAATCCTTCAACTCTTTTTTACACCGGTCGGCAATGGCCTGTGCACCCCCCACATTATTGCCTTCGGCAACCAGGATAATATTGCTTTTTTTATTCCCCTGGTTGATCAGGTATTGATGAAGGTGTTCTTCGTCATTATCCACTTCAGGAAGCAGAATGGCTTCGGCACCTGTGGCAATACCTGAATGGAGTGCCAGAAAACCTGCACCCCGGCCCATGACTTCGATGAAGAACAATCGCTCGTGTGAACTGGCGGTATCGCGGATCCGGTCGACGGCTTCAACAATGGTATTCAGCGCGGTATCATAGCCAATGGTATAATCGGTGCCGAACAGGTCATTGTCAATCGTACCCGGGATACCGACAAACGGGATATCGTGTTCTTCGCTGAATACGGCTGCACCATTAAAACTACCGTCTCCGCCGATAACTACACAGGCATCTATTTTCTCTTTTTCGAGATTTCTAAATGCCTTGCGGCGTCCTTCAACGGTTTTAAAATCCTTACTGCGTGCCGTACATAAGATTGTGCCGCCCCGTTGAATGATATTGCTGACATCTTTGGATTGGAGTGGCAGAAAGTCGTGTTCAATCATTCCCTGGTATCCGCGCCGGATTCCTACTACTTCAATTCCCCGGAAGATGGCTGCCCTGACGACAGCCCGTATGGCAGCATTCATTCCCGGGGCATCACCTCCGGAAGTCAGTACCGCTAATTTTTTAATAACAGACATAAAATCAGAATATTAAATCAAAATATTTTATCCGTGTGGCAAAGTTACAATTATTAAACTTTATTTGCTTTTTTCTTCACCAGATCCAGTGCCCATTGTAATTGTTCTTCACGAGACAAGTAACTGTTGTCAAGAACCACGGCATCTTCTGCCTGGCGAAGCGGACTGATATCCCGGTGTGAATCAATATAGTCGCGCTGACGGATGTTATTTATAATTTCTTCCATCGAAGCTTTGGTACCTTTGTTCATCAACTCATCGAACCGTCTTTGAGCCCGGATCTCGGGAGTGGCTGTCATGAATATTTTTACTTCGGCATCCGGAAAAACAACTGTACCGATATCTCGTCCGTCCATCACAATTTCTTTATTCCGGCCCAATTCACGTTGTTGTTTTACCAGAGCTTCCCTGACGAATGCCAGTTTACTTACCGGGCTGACCAGGTTGGAGACTGCTATTTCACGGATTCGTTTTTCAACATTACGGCCGTTCAGCCAGGTTTTGCCACCTGGCTGAACGGCCGTAATGTTGAAAAACGAATCCGTGAAATAGCAGTCTCCAA
>JAGHDB010000129.1 GCA_021160155.1 Bacteroidales bacterium
AACCGGAACACCATTAAAAACATCCAACAATGTTCTTTCATCCATTCCGGCTAACGAAGCACCTGTTCCTTTACCGAACAGTATTTCAGAAGCATCCACCGCCTGTTCCAGCGCCTGGGATGAATGAACCAGTCTGGTTACTTCGGCAGCCAGCCTCTTCTGTAAAATTCGTTGATGCGGTGCTTCTTTGTGCCGTTGGATCAACTCTTCTATTTCAGTCTGGCTGAGCAGGGTAAAAATCCGGATATAGTTTTCGGCATCCGCATCTGCAGTGTTCAGCCAGAACTGGTAAAAATGATATGGAGAAGTTCTTTCAGGGTCCAGCCAGATAGTCCCCGATTCGGTTTTCCCGAATTTTCCCCCGTCAGCCCTGGTAATCAGCGGAGTGGTTAATGCATGTGCTTCACCACCCGTCATTCTCCGTATCAATTCAGTACCGGTGGTAATATTCCCCCACTGATCCGATCCGCCCATTTGTAATATCACCTGATGCTTCCGGTACAGGTACAAGAAATCATATCCCTGTACCAGTTGATAGGTGAATTCGGTAAAAGACATACCCGTATCAAGTCGTTTCTTTACAGAGTCTTTTGCCAGCATGTAATTTATGGTGATGTGTTTACCCACATCACGAATAAACGAAAGAAATGAAAATTCTTTCATCCAATCGTAATTATTGACCATCACCGCCCGGTTTTCGGTCTGCCCGCTGAAATCCAAAAACTTCGATAATTGTTGTTTGATGCACTCCTGATTATGCCGGAGGGTTTGTTCATCCAACAGGTTTCGTTCTTCAGATTTACCCGAAGGATCTCCAATCATTCCGGTGGCTCCTCCCACCAGTACATAAGGAATATGGCCCGCTCTCTGAAAATGCATCAGTGTCATGATACCCACCAGGTTACCAATATGAAGCGAATCCGAAGAGGGATCAAATCCAATATAGGCTGAAGTCATTCCCTGATTCAACACATCGGCAATACCGGGTGTCATGTGGTGGATCAGTCCCCTCCAGCGTAGTTCCTCAATAAAATCCATCTATTAGAAATTTCTGCAAAGATAAAGAATTGCAGTGAATGGGTCGGTTTAATACGTTTGGCCGGAACTATCCGTCTCCGGTCGTCCCAAAATCCTGTCTAACGGTAAAAAAGGCAACAGGGTCGGTACCAATTGGCTCACAGGTTCATATAATTTTGAATTTGTCTTCACTTCATCCGGCAGAAGTGTCCGCCGGTCATCCAGGTAATTAATCACAAACAGCAGAACCCCGGTGAACAGAAGGGCTTTCAGTAATCCCACTACAATCCCCGCCAGCCGGTTAACCCATCCCAATAACATAGCTTCCATTAGTTTACTGATCAACCGTGAAAGCACCTGCATCAGGATCACAATGACCAAAAAAGTGATGATAAAAGCAATCACATGAATATAGGGTGTTTCCCAATGAAGCTGTTCGATCAAACCGGCTGTCCAGCCTGAAAATTTGATTGCACCCCAAATTCCCAGGATCAGTCCGGCCAAAGAAGCCACTTCTCCGATCAGACCATTTTTATAACCCGAAACCAATCCGCCCGCCAACGGAAGCAAAATAACGATATCTAACCAGTTCATCGATAAATACTGAATGATAAAAAATTAAAAGTAGACATATTTTTACTATTTTCATCCCATTCTGAGTATCCTGGTATATGCCCTTTATTAACTCCATTATATCCTGGTTTATTACCAAACGAATGGTTCAAATTGAACTGTTTAAGAAATATCCGGTGGAAGTGCAGCGTGAAACACTGGACAAATTGCTTCACAAAGGGAAACGCACGCTTTTCGGGAAAGAGCACGGATTCAGTTCTGTTTCAAATTATGCTCAATTCAAGTCCCGGGTTCCGGTAAGAGATTATACCGACCTGAAACCCTATATTCAAAGGGCATTAGCAGGTGAATCCAATGTTATGTGGCCGGGAGAGGTTAAGTGGTTTGCCAAATCTTCCGGAACCACCAGTGACAAAAGCAAATTCATCCCGGTAACCCATGATAACATGGAAGCCTGCCATTTCAGAGGGGGCAAGGATATTTCATCAATCTACCTCACCAATTATCCGGATTCAGGAGTGTTTCTGGGGAAAATCCTAATAGTAGGAGGCAGTCATCAAATTTCAGAGTTCAACACCGACTCTTTTTTTGGTGATCTATCTGCGGTACTGCTCCAAAACCTGCCATTTTGGGCTCAGATGATCAGAACACCCGAGCTTTCCATAGCTTTAATGCCTGAATGGGAATCAAAAATTGAAAAACTTGCGGAGGTAACTTCTAAAGTAAATGTAACGAATATTTCGGGCGTTCCCTCCTGGACCCTGGTATTGTTAAAAAGAATCCTCGAACGAAGCGGCAAATCTTCTATTTCAGAAATATGGCCCAACCTTGAAGTTTATGTTCACGGCGGTGTCAGATTTGATCCCTACCGCGAACAATTCAAACAACTGTTTCAAAACGAGCGGATGAGGTATCTTGAAACCTACAATGCTTCTGAAGGATTTTTCGGGATTCAGGATGATCCGAATCAGCAGGATCTGTTATTGATGCTGGATTATGAAGTGTTTTTTGAATTTATCCCATTGGAACACATTGACTCTTCTGATGACTACGCCCTCCCCATCTGGGAGGTAGAAACCGGCAAAAATTATGCGATGGTCATCTCAACCAGCAGCGGTCTATGGCGTTATCTATTGGGCGACACCATACGGTTTACTTCACTGCAGCCGGTAAAATTTGTCATTACCGGCCGGACCAAACACTTTATAAACGCACTGGGTGAAGAACTGATCATTGATAACGCCGACCAGGCCCTGTATAAAGCCTGCCAACTGACCCATGCAGAAATAGCCGAATATACTGCTGCCCCAGTTTATATGAATGATACTGAAGGAGCCCGGCACCAATGGCTGATTGAATTTGTTACACCACCCGAAAACCTTGATTTTTTTGCCGATGTATTAGACAATAACCTGAAAGCTCTGAACTCCGACTATGAAGCCAAGAGATATAAAAATATGACCCTTCATGCTCCTGAAATTATTTCAGTGCAACAAGGAGTATTTTACCATTGGCTTAAATCAAAAGGCAAGCTGGGCGGACAGCATAAAGTACCCCGGTTGTCAAACGACCGCAAAATCGCCGAGGAAATTCTGCAACTTAATCCCTCGCTATGAAACTCCTGTTCTCAACCTCCTTAACCTCCTCAACCTTCTCAACCTTCTCAACCTTCTCAACCTTCTTGTCCCTCCTGGTTCTCTCAACTGTTTTCCCTTTGTCGTCTGCCGCTCAAACCCTGATCAAAAAATGGACCCTGCCTGTCTCCGGTATTACTTCCGATGCATTAGGGCGGTGGTATCTTTACAACTCCTCCCGTGTAACGAAATATGCACCAAATGGCGACAGTCTCTATACTTATTCTGATAAAACCCTGGGAACGATCGGCTTTGTGGATGCTTCAGACCCGTTCAGGATCCTGCTTTTTTATCCCGGCCTTAACCGCATCCAGTTTCTGGATAAAACCTTATCCCTCCTGGGAAGCCCGATATACCTCAATGATCTGGGCCATGAGAACATCACTGCAGCGGCAACCAGTCACTTAGGCGGTTTTTGGGTGTTTGACGGGGTGGCGCAAAAATTGATTCATTACGATCATCAACTGCAACAGACAGCCATGTCTCCCACGCTCACCCTGCCTGAATCCGATAATGGCCGGCCATGGCAGTTAACCGAGTCTGAAGATCAGGTATTGTTAAATATCCCTGAAAAAGAGATCCGGGTATTTGATCTTTTCGGGAATCCACTAAAAAGAATTCCCCTGCCCGTTTCTTTCCTTCATCTCTATCAAGGAAAATTCTGCCTGACCGGTCCTGATAAAATTTTCATGCAGGAAGAACCATTGGGACAAATCACAATTCTTCTGAAACAACCCGGTCTGTCCGCATTTGAGGTAACTGTATCTTCACATGGATTCCTGTTTCGTTCAGCTGATGGCGTATTTTTATTCCAACAATAATTTTTTTTTGTACATTCGGATATCATCCTTAACCTGAAAAATGAATATGCATATTGCAATTGCCGGAAATATCGGAAGTGGTAAAACCACACTCACAAGGATTCTCAGCAAACACTTCAAATGGGAGGCTCATTTTGAAGATGTGGATGACAATCCTTATCTCAATGATTTTTACGCCGACATGCAACGCTGGTCGTTCAACCTGCAGATCTATTTTCTGAACTCCCGTTTTAATCAAATTCTCGACATCCGCAAAATGGATAAAACGGTAATCCAGGACCGCACTATTTATGAGGATGCCTATATTTTTGCACCCAACCTGCATGCCATGGGTCTGATGACTACACGGGATTTTGAAAATTATTATACGCTGTTCAACCTGATGGCCTCCCTGATTCAGCCACCTGATCTGATCATCTACCTGCGTGCATCAGTCCCCACCCTGGTCAATCAGATCCAGAAACGGGGCCGGAAATACGAAAATTCGATTCGACTGGATTATCTGAAACGGTTAAATGAACGGTATGAAAGTTGGATTGAAACATACCATGACGGCAAACTACTGGTAATTGATGCCGATTCAATGGATTTCCTGGGCAACAGCGAACATATCAGTATGGCTATCGACAAGGTTACCGCCGAATTGCATGGTCTATTTTAGTTTTCACTACCTCCCAGTCATGATCGGTAATTTTCGAACCGATCACTTCTATTACTTTAGATGCCAAGAGATTACCCCACTCAGCGCAGACTGATAGCTTTTGGTTTTTTATCATTCCGTATATAAATCCTGCCGCAAAAAGATCCCCTGCCCCGGTGGTATCCACAAGATGCGCCTTTTCAGGCGCACCCGGTACTATCTGCGTTTCTGAACCGGCCCAGGCACCCCGGGCACCTATCTTAACTACCGCCATTCTGGAGACATCCAATAATTTTTTCAATGCTTTTTGAGGATTATCCAAACCGGTATAAGCTTTTGCCTCCTCCTGGTTGGCAAAGATCAAATCCACATAAAGAGGAATAACTTCACGTAAAAAACCGAGTTCCTGCTCCACCACATTATAACTGGCCAGGTCAAGAGCCACCAGACACCCCGCTTCATGAGCCATTCGCAGAGCCGAACGGATCAGATCATGATTCTGTACCAGATAACCTTCAATATAAAACAAATCCCAATCTTTAAACCACTCCGGATCCAGAAAATCTGCCGTTAAATCCAGGGCTGCGCCCAAATAGGTTGCGAATGTTCTTTCTTTGTCTGGCGTTATTATTCCATTCGCAACCCCAGAAGGATTATCCGACCGGTCGAACACCGGGGTAATACCCAATGAAGACATCTCTTCATGGTAGAAATCACCCCGGTCATCTTTCCCCACCGATCCGATGAATCCGGTAGTCACACCCAACCGGTTCAAACCGTGAATGGTATTGGCCGCCGATCCGCCTGTCATTTTCGACTGTGTATATTTACCAATTTCATTTTCAATCTTCCGCATGCGTGGTTCATCAATCAGGGTCATACTCCCTTTTGGCAACTGAAGCAGTTCCAGCAGCGTATCATCAGGAACCTGTGTTAATACATCCAGCAACGCATTTCCCATTCCAAGTACTTGCATCTTTTCTGTTTTTCGTCAAAAATATAGAATAATTAGCTTTACCGGATGAAAATCAATTCTCGCTATCTTTTTACCATCTCGCTGGCATCTGCCATGGGGGGATTGCTTTTTGGTTACGACTGGGTGGTTATCGGTGGAGCCAAGCCCTTTTACGAATCATTTTTTAACATTGCCGGTCAGTCGGCGCTACAGGGATGGGCAATGAGTTCTGCCCTGGTGGGTTGTTTGCTGGGAGCCGTTTTTTCAGGATTCCTGAGTGACCGGTACGGCCGGAAACGATTGCTGATCCTGGCCGCATTTCTTTTCATCATCTCTGCGGTGGGAACCGGAGCATCCAATCATTTCAATACTTTTGTTTTCTTCAGAATATTGGGGGGTGTAGGTATCGGACTGGCTTCGAATTTGTCGCCAATGTATATTGCCGAAATATCTCCTGCTTCAATCAGGGGTAAATTCGTGTCACTTAATCAGTTAACTATTGTAATAGGTATTCTGGCTGCCCAGATAGCCAACTGGCTGATTGCTGATCCGGTTCCTGCCGGTGCCGACTGGAGGTTTATCATGACATCCTGGAACGGAATGACAGGCTGGCGGGTAATGTTTTGGGCTGAAGTAGTGCCGGCTACTCTCTTTTTTGTATTCATGTTTCTGGTACCTGAGAGTCCGCGCTGGCTGCTGAAAGCCAATCGTGAGGAGCCGGCCGTGCGCGTATTGAGCCGTGTGGGAGGCAGGGATTATGCCCTGGCCGAAACTCAACGAATCCGTCAATCCCTGACCGGAGTAACCACCCGGATTCCCTGGCGCCAACTTCTCCGTCCGGGAGTCAGAGCTATGCTGCTGATCGGTGTGGTACTGGCTGTCTTTCAGCAGTGGAGCGGGATCAACGTGATTTTTAACTATGCCCAGGAGGTTTTTTCCGCTGCCGGATATGAAATCTCAGATACTCTGTTCAATATTGTGATCACAGGAAGTGTCAACCTGATTTTCACATTCATCGCCCTTTTTACGGTGGATCGCTGGGGCCGCAGGGTATTGATGCTGGTTGGTGCAGGCGGACTGGCACTGATATATCTGTTTCTCGGGGCAGGATATTTTATACATGTCACCGGATGGCCGATGCTGTTATTGGTCATCGCAGCCATTGCCTGCTATGCCATGACCCTGGCGCCGGTCACCTGGGTTATCCTATCTGAAATATTCCCCAACCGTATTCGCGGAGCAGCCCTGGCCATTGCCACGTTTTTCCTTTGGTCGGGTTGTTTCATCCTTACCTATACTTTCCCCATCCTGAATCACCTGCTGAAAACTTCAGGCACATTCTGGATCTACGGAGCTATTTGTGTAGCAGGATTTCTCTTCGTATTATTTAAACTCCCGGAAACCAAAGGAAAAAGCCTGGAAAAAATTGAACAGGAAATGACAGGGAATGTAACCAAAAACTTGTAAAAAAGACAATTGTCACTATCTTTGCATCCGCGAAAATTGCTTCATTAGCTCAGTTGGTTAGAGCATCTGACTGTTAATCAGAGGGTCCAAGGTTCGAGTCCTTGATGAAGCGCAAGAGGAATTGCATGTAGGCAATTCCTCTTTTTTTATAGACAGTATTTAATATTGATTCCGGTGTCCGGTACGAAGGCAGTTACCATACAAAAAGCAACTTTTGAAGAAGAGTTGAGGCAGGGTACTGCGCACAGATCGTTCTGCAGGTTTGACCGCAATTTGTTATTTTTACGATTTGCCGAAATGTAAATTGATCAGATGAGACGCATCAGGAGCAGAAAACCGTGCCAAAGCCGGATGCGGGGAGTGATTTTCGCAATATTATGGATGATTGGAATAACCAATTTCACTATTACTGCGCAAACGATTATTCCCGATCAGGTTTATACACTGGCTGCTAACTGGATGCAACACCATTCGGGCCGGTTTAAATCTTCTCTTCAACCGGATTCGGTCTGGATTTATACTCCGGCTAAATCTTCCGCTATCTCTCCTGAAAACAAAACAAACCGTATTTACCTGGTCACTTTTCAACCGGCCGGTTTCATGATTGTAACACCCGGATGGAAAAACAATCCGGTCTGCGGATATTCAACAGAACAGAAATTGCCGAAAGATCCTGCTCATCCGCTAAATGATTACTGGTTACCCCGTTTGTACCGTTATCTGAATCAGGACCGTGTTCACATCCCTCCGAAAATTAACAGTTCCACCTCATTAAAAACAGATCTGGCAGTGGATCCCCTTCTGACGGCACAATGGGGACAGGGAGATCCGTGGAATAAATTTTGTCCGGCAGATGATTCGGGGAGACATGCACTGGTCGGGTGTGTAGCAGTAGCCATGTCGCAGATTATGTACCATTGGAAATGGCCTGAAAAAGGCACCGGCTCCAATACCTACCGCCCACCGGCCCATCAGGAATACGGTGAAGTAACAGCCAATTTTGACACGACCCATTACCGATGGAATCAGATGCATACCATCTACCCCACCGATGCCGCTGCGTTATTGCTTTTTCAAACCGGAGTAGCCACTTTTATGAATTACGGTCCGGATGAATCAGGATCCAACACGGCTGCTTATGCACTGCCGGCATTTAAAAATAACTTCTCCTACCACCCGGGTATTATTTTCAGGGAAGAAGAGAAATATTTCTATGGTGAATGGACCCAAATGTTACGCCAGGAACTGGTTAACAACCGTGCCGTGTTATATACCGGTACCAACCCGGTAAGTAAAGCAGGTCATGCATTTAACATCGACGGGTTCCGCGATGAAACATTTTTCCACTTTAACTGGGGATGGAACGGAGCCGGGAACGGTTATTTCCAGCTCTTTGAGATGGGTGGCGGTTCAGCTGATTTTTCAAATAACCAGGGTGCCATGTTCGGCATTCAACCGGCTAATCTGCCCCGGCATGACCGGCCGGCTACCCTACAAGCCCTTCCGGGAGATACCTTCGTTGACCTGATCTGGGATAATCCCGTCGTAACAGATCTGTCGCATTACGTGATCTATCGTAATGACACCCTCATAGCTAATACTCCGGATACCCGTTACCGGGATACTTCACTGGTCAATGGCACTGCATATCAATACCATATCACAGCCGTTTACATAGGTCAAAACCCGGGAGAGTCAGACCCCACCCCATCCCTGGAAGTAGTCCCCTGGACTCAAATCACAGCACCCGGTCAACAGGATTTTGAAACCGGTCTTCACGGCTGGCAGATCGATCAGAATGAATTTGGTTTTCATATCGCTGCCGCTGCCGAACTCGCTGAAAGTACCCGGACCGGCTCTTTTGTTTTAATCCGTTCTGAAGGTGTGGGCGACGGAATTAAAGTCTCCGATTATCTTATAAGTCCGGTTATTTATCCCAGAAAGTACCACCACCTTGCGATATCGTTTGATTACCTTTTTAAACAAAAGAAAGAGGTGGAGGTCCTTTACCTGATGTACCGTAAATTCTCTGATGGTTTATGGAATACGATTGCCCGGCTGGATTCTACCGGAGGATGGAACGACTGGAAAACTTTCTATGCCTATATTCCTCCCGAAGCCGGTGGAGGTCCTGTTCAGATCGGATTTTATTATAATAATTATTACCGCGAAGGCTTTGGTGCGGCTATTGATCAAATCCGTTTTTTCGATGTGCCCGAACCACCTGTGCCACAATTTGAAATATCAACTTCCGATGCCTGCCAGGATCAAACTATCATAGTGAGTGATTCTTCTACCGGCCACATAGAGAATTATTTCTGGGATTTCGGTGAGGGAGCCACACCCCGGTATGCCCAAACCAAAGGCCCTCACCAGGTTGTTTACCAAACAGCCGGACACAAGGCCATCCGGCTGACACTCAATCATCTTGATCAACTTGATAAAAAAAATATCCTGAATATCCGATCCCATCCGGAAAGCGGATTTACTTATACCCGATCAGCAATGGATATTCATTTTACCAATACCGGAAAGAATGTGGAAGCCCTGTTTTGGGATTTTGGTGACGGAGTAACTTCAACCTCTGTCAATCCGGTACACACCTATCTGTCAAAAGAGATCTTTCACGTTACTCAAGTAGGTTATAACGGCACCTGTTCACCTGACACCACCAAAGTTGATCTGGATATGCGGCCGGGTACCGGGATAGATGACCGGATCACTACGTTGCACGCCCGGGTTTATCCCAATCCGTTTACCGGAAGTTGTGCCATCAACTGGGAAACCCCGCCGGTTTCTCCGGTAGTGATACGGATAACCGACCTGAACGGCAAAGAAGTTTTTACCCTTAGGGCACAGCCGGCTTCTTCCATGAAATTGTATCTCCCCGGTCTGCCCACAGGGATTTATATACTACATTTGATCAGTGGAAAAATAGCTGAAACACACCGTTTGATAAAAATGAATCCTTACAATTATTAATCTTCGCCCATGAATGTACTGATCACGATATGTGCCAGAGGAGGTTCAAAAGGAATTAACGGAAAGAATATTATCCTATTAAATAATAAACCGCTGATCTCCTACACCATTTCGCTGGCCCGTCAATTGGGTAAACAATACGATGCGGAAATTGAACTCAGTACAGACAGCCCCGAAATAAAAGAGACCGCAAAGTCTTTTGGGTTAACCACAGAATATCTCAGGCCCGGCGCCCTGGCTACAGACAGAGCCGGGAAAATTGCGGTGATCAATGATCTTTTGCAATATGCAGAATCGAAATATAATACATCATACGACTACCTGATTGACTTGGATGTTACTTCACCTATTCGCACATCAAATGATATTTCTGAAGGATTCAACCTGTTGCAGCAAGATCCGCAGGCTTTCAATCTTTTTTCCGTCAGTCCGGCCAAAAGAAATCCCTATTTCAATATGGTTGAGCAAAACGAGTCGGGATACTATCAACGGGTGAAACAGAAAGAATCCTTTCTGTCGCGGCAAAGCGCTCCGGAAGTATTTGACATGAATGCCGCCTTCTACATTTATCGCAGGGCATTTTTCAATCTGCATCCTGAAACTCCCTTTACCGACCGCACCCTGGTTTATGTGATGCCGCATTTATGTGTGGATATTGACCATTGGGACGACCTGAGTTTTATTGAATACCTTCTTGAAAAGGGATTAATTGAATTGCCATGATGACGGTATTGCTCATCGGTTTGGGATCCATTGCCAAAAAACATATCCGGGCACTTAAGACAATTGATAAAAATATCCGGATCACTGCCCTGGATACCGTTTCTAAAACAGACGAGGACATTGAAGGAGGTAAAACCATTTCTTCTTTTGACCAACTGAAAGAACCACCTGGTTTTATTCTGATCAGCAACCCCACAAAATTTCATGAAACCACTATTCGGCAGGCACTCAGGTTTCAGGTACCTCTGTTTATCGAGAAGCCTCCCCTGATGGATCTTTCCGGATATGTATCTTTGTCGGCCGACATCGAGAATCTTGGTATTACAACCTATGTGGGTTACAACATGCGGTTTCATCCGATCATACGGTTTCTGAAAGAGCATGTAACGGCCGATCAAATTATCGAGGCCAATATTTATTGCGGTTCATACCTCCCTGAGTGGAGGCCAGACGTTGATTACCGGCAATCCTATAGTGCCCGGAGCGAGACGGGAGGAGGAGTGCATCTCGACCTGATCCATGAAATCGATTATACTTACTGGCTGTTGGGAGCCCCGGCTGCCACTTCCAAAATCACAAAGAAAGTATCCAATCTTGAAATAAACAGTATGGATTATGCTCATTATCAATTGGATTATTTAACTTTTGCAGCGAATATTACATTAAATTATTATCGGCGACAAAAGAAAAGAGAAATCGAATTCATCTTCAATAACGGGATCTGGAACGCGGATCTGTTAACAGGAGAGATCCATGACCACACAGGAAAGATGATCTTTCAATCCAAGCCTGATATTGCACAAACCTATGTTGACCAGATGCGTTATTTTATCCGGGGGATGCACCATCCGGATCAACCGATGATGAACAACTTTCAGGAAGCCGTAAACGTGTTAAAAATTTGCCTGCATGAATAAATTAAAGAACAAAGTGATCGCAGTTACCGGGGGAAGTGGATTGATTGGCAGGAGCATCCTGAAGCAAATTGATATTGAGGGCGGTATTGCGGTCAATCTGGATATCGATTGTGTAACCGATCCCGGGCAACATACCATCAAATGTGATATTACCCGTGAAGAGGAGATTCTCCCGGCTTTTAAATTGCTGGTGGATACTTTTGGCAGAATAGACGGATTAGTCAATGCTGCTTACCCGAGAACGGAAGACTGGGGGGATGATTTTGAAGAGATTAAAACAACCTCCTGGCAAAAAAATATCGACTGGCAATTAACCGGATGTTTCATCAGTTCCAGAGCAGCTATCCGACAGATGCTGAAACAGGGTGGAGGTGCCGTGGTGAATATTGCTTCAATTTACGGAGTAGTCGGCAGTAATTTCAATATTTATGAAGGATCCGGGATCACGCCCCCGGCTGCTTATTCGGTGATTAAAGGAGGGATCATTAACTTTACCCGTTATCTGGCCTCAAAATATGCAAAAAACGGGATTCGTGTCAATTGTGTTTCACCCGGAGGAGTGTACAACCGGCAGGATCCCTCTTTTGTTCAGGCATATGAACAGCAGGTCCCTATCCGGAGAATGGCTGCCCCGGAAGATATTGCACCGGGCGTTGTTTTTCTGTTATCGGATGAGGCGCAATATGTAATTGGGCATAATTTAATTATTGACGGTGGCTGGACAGCAATATAGCATATAGCCATGGCTTTTATAGAAAAAGAGCTCGATACGCTCCGTGAAATTGTTCATTCCTGTAAGAAATGTCCCTTACATGAAAAGCGTCGCCACGCGGTTTTCGGTGATGGAAATCCTTATGCTGAAATTTTACTGATCGGTGAAGGTCCGGGTCAGGAAGAGGACCGGCAGGGATTGCCTTTTGTAGGAAAATCCGGACAAATGCTGGATAAAATATTGGAAGCCTGTGGATTTCAGCGACAGGAGCACGTTTTTATCGCCAATATCGTCAAATGCCGCCCTCCCAATAAT
>JAGHDB010000227.1 GCA_021160155.1 Bacteroidales bacterium
ATGAAGACCTTTGCGTTTTTTAACAGGATTCTTTTTTTATAATTTTCGCCCGGCGAATCTCTAAACTTCAAGTATATTCGTAGGCAAAAAATTATTAATTCATTTTAACCATTTCACATGATAATATCAATTGTCGGTACAGGTTATGTTGGACTGGTGAGCGGGACCTGTTTTGCAGAAACCGGAGTGACCACTCACTGTGTGGATATAGACAAAGAAAAGATCAAACAATTGAATAAAGGTCATTCTCCGATTTATGAACCCGGTCTGGAGGATTTGATTCATAACAATGTTTCCAGAGGACGTCTCATTTTTACTACCAAAATACAAGAGAGCCTGGCTGAAGCAAATGCTGCTTTCATTGCCGTGGGTACACCGCCTGATGAAGACGGCAGTGCTGATCTTAAACACGTATTAGGCGTAGCCAGGGAAATCGGCCGGTATCTGGATCACTATCTCGTAGTGGTCACTAAAAGCACCGTACCTATCGGAACCGCCGAAAAAGTAAGAAAAGCCGTTCAGGAAGAACTTGACCGGCGAGGTGAAAAGATTCCTTTTGATGTAGCTTCCAATCCCGAATTTCTGAAGGAAGGCAGTGCCGTTCAGGACTTTCTGAAGCCCGACCGGATTGTGGTGGGAACCGATTCTGAAAAAGCCGAAAAAACACTTAACAGGCTCTATAAACCGTTTGTACTGAACGGACATCCCATTATTTTCATGGATATTCCATCGGCAGAAATGACCAAATACGCAGCCAACTCCATGCTGGCAACGAAGATCAGCTTTATGAACGATATTGCCAATCTGTGTGAACGGGTGGGAGCTAATGTAAACCTGGTACGTAAAGGCATTGGAAGCGATTCACGAATCGGTCATAAATTTCTTTACCCCGGAGTGGGTTACGGTGGAAGCTGTTTCCCGAAAGATGTACAGGCACTGATTCGTACTTCAAGAGATGAAGGATATCATCTACGTGTTCTGGAGGCTGTTGAAGAGGTAAACAAGAATCAGAAATTTGTGTTATTTAACAAAATCCAGACCCATTTTGGAGGGAACCTGAAAGGCCGTAAAATAGCCATATGGGGGCTCTCTTTTAAACCCAACACAGATGACATGCGCGAAGCACCTTCACTGGTACTGATTGACCTTTTATTAAAGGAAGGTGTCGAAATTACAGCTTATGATCCTGTGGCTACGGAAGAAGCTAAAAGACGTATAGGTGATACCATACACTACTCTGACAATCCGTATGAAGCCATCATCGACGCAGATGCACTGGCCGTAATAACGGAGTGGGCCGAATTCAGGGTTCCAAAATACCGGATTATGGAAAAGCTGATGGCACAGCCGGTAATTTTTGACGGCCGTAATATTTACGATCCTGCAGAAATGGCTGAAGTCGGATTTACTTATTACGGAATCGGGGTGAAATCTGTAACCAAATAATATGAAAAAAATACTTGTTACCGGAGGTGCCGGTTTTATCGGGTCTCATCTTTGCGAAAAACTGCTCAACGACGGTCATGAAGTGATTTGTCTTGATAACTATTTTACGGGGAGCAAAAAAAATGTAATCCATCTGCTTTCTCATCCCTATTTTGAACTGGTTCGTCACGATGTTACCATGCCCTATTTTGTAGAAGTAGATGAAATATACAACCTGGCCTGCCCGGCATCACCAATTCATTACCAGTATAACCCGATAAAAACCATCAAAACATCGGTGATGGGAGCCATCAATATGCTGGGACTGGCCAAGCGGATCCGTGCCCGGATTCTTCAGGCATCCACCAGTGAAATATACGGCAACCCCATAGTTCATCCCCAGACAGAAGCGTACTGGGGGAATGTCAATCCGATCGGACTCCGTTCATGCTATGATGAGGGCAAACGCTGTGCAGAATCACTTTTTGTCAATTATCATCAACAAAATGATGTTTCTATCAAAATCATTCGCATTTTCAACACCTACGGGCCGCACATGCATCCCCGGGACGGACGGGTAATATCCAATTTCATTATTCAGGCTCTCAGGAACGAAGATCTGACTATTTACGGCTCAGGAGAACAGACCCGAAGTTTTCAGTACGTGGATGATCTCATCGAAGCCATGACCCGGATGATGAATACCCGTAAAGAATTTACCGGTCCGGTAAACATCGGCAATCCCGTTGAATTCACCATTAAAGAGCTGGCTGAGCAGGTCATCAAATTGACCGGAAGCCGCTCCAAATTAATCTATCAACCGTTACCCCAGGATGACCCCACACAACGGCAACCTGATATTTCATTGGCCCGAAAAGAGTTAAACGGATGGGAACCGAAGATATACCTCGAAGAGGGTCTTTTAAAAACAATTGACTATTTCAAGCAACTACTTAATCTTTGATCCATGAAAGGCATTATCCTGGCAGGAGGAGCCGGAACCCGCTTATATCCCCTGACCAAAAGCATTTCAAAACAGATCATCCCGGTTTATGACAAACCGATGATCTACTATCCCCTATCGGTTCTTATGCTGGCCGGTATTCGTGAGATCCTGATCATATCCACTCCTAAAGACCTGCGGCTCTACCGTGATCTTTTGGAAGACGGAAAACACTTAGGTTTAGAGATCTCTTTCGCCGAACAGCCCCATCCCGACGGCCTGGCACAGGCATTTATCATCGGCGAAAAATTCATTGACAAACAACCCGTCTGCCTGATCCTTGGTGATAATATTTTTTATGGATATCAATTCAGCCAAACCCTGACAGAAGCTGCCGGTCTCAATCACGGTGCCATGGTATTCGGTTATTTTGTCAATGACCCCCAACGATATGGTGTGGTTGAATTTGATGATCAGGGCAGTGTACTCAGTATTGAAGAGAAACCGAAGCAGCCAAAATCAAATTATGCGGTTACCGGCCTCTATTTTTATGATCAAACCGTTGTTCAAAAAGCTAAAAGCCTGAAACCCTCTGTAAGGGGAGAATTGGAGATTACAGATCTCAACAAACTGTACCTTAAGGAGTCTGCGCTTCAGGTCAACATACTGGGACGGGGAATGGCATGGCTGGATACGGGTACACATGACAGCCTTTTGCAGGCATCCAATTTTATTGCCACTATTGAACAAAGACAAGGTTTGAAAGTAGCCTGCCTTGAAGAAATAGCTTATCAGAAAGGATATATCAACCGGGAGCAGTTAATCTCGTTGGCCAAACCTCTCGGGAAAAACCAATACGGACAATACCTGCTGAATTTAGCAGATGACCTTTATTAAGAAGAAGTAATTATTATGATTATAACAGAATCCAGATTATCCGGATTATTCATTATCGAGCCAACAGTTTTTGAAGACCAGAGAGGTTATTTCTATGAAAGTTATAACCGCAAGGAGTTTCTGTCACACGGTATCAATCTGGAGATGGTACAGGACAACCAATCTCTCTCTCAATACGGAGTGATCAGGGGGCTTCATTATCAATTAAACCCCTATGCCCAGGCAAAACTGGTACGTGTATTGGAG
>JAGHDB010000108.1 GCA_021160155.1 Bacteroidales bacterium
GGAACAAAACAAAGGATTTTGAAATTATCAGCATATCGGTGGATAAGCCTAAAAATTATAAACGCTGGCAGGAAGCCATTGTTCATGACGGAAGTCCGTGGACACAGGTGCTGGACAGTACCAAAACTTATCCGCTCAAATACGGCATTACCGGATATCCCACTTTAATCCTGATCGATCCTGAAGGAAACGGGGTAAAAAAACTCATCGGGTATCGTGAAGAGGGTGCATTGCGGAGGATATTGGAAAAATATGTGGGAATGTGATGGCGTACTGTGCTGTATGGAACGGTAAAAAAAATCTACGTAAATAAGACCCGGATGAAAACCTTGAAACCTGTTGTAATTATTGTCAATACGCTTATTTTGGGTAGTATTTTGCAGTTCTGTACGGTCCCTGATCGCGTGAATGTTATAAGTCCGAATGGAAAATTCCGTTTCGAATTTTCCATACAAGAAGCAAAACCCTGTTACAGAGCTTATTACGATAACAAAGAAATTGTTGGTCTCTCTTCATTGGGATTTGAAATTTCCGGCAAGAGGATCATCCCCGGAAATGTAAAAATCGAGAATGTGATCAGGAGCCGGAAAGACGACAGCTGGAAACCTGTGTACGGTGAAAAAGATCTGTATCCGGAGCATTATCAGCAGGCGATCGTAAAGTTAAAATCCGGCGACAAAGATTTGCCTGTCGTTCAGCTGAGAATCAGAGCTTGTAATGAAGGCCTGGCTTTTAGATACGAATTTATACATGCCGGACGAACAGTTATTGAAAAAGAACTTACGGAGTTTGCTTTACCTGCCGGATCAGATCTTTGGGTGTCAACGAGTGCCCAGGCGCCGATTGTTAAAAGAAAAATTTCAGAGTTACCCGGTAATCCGGTTGAACGTCCTCTTTTGGCCCAACTGGACGATTCAGTGTTTGTAGCTCTTGGAGAGGCGGCTCTGGTTGATTTTGCCAGGATGAAATTTATACCGGATAAGAAAAAATCTGCCACATTAGTTGCCAGACTGGATGGGGAGGTGATTTTCGACGGAGATTTTCAGACTCCCTGGAGAATCATTATGGCGGGTAATACGGCAGGCGAAATCCTGGAAAATAATTACCTGTTGCTGAACTTGAACGAACCGAATAAAATTGATAATTGTGATTGGATAAAACCCGGGAAAGTAATACGTGAAATAACTTTAACCACGCGGGGAGGGATGGCTTGTGTGGATTTTGCTGCGGTGCACAACCTGCAATATATTGAATTTGATGCCGGCTGGTATGGAAATGAATACGACAAGGCGTCGGATGCTACTACCGTTACCGTGGATCCGAAACGTTCAAAAGGGCCGCTGCATCTTCAGCAGGTGATTCATTATGCAGAAAGCAAAGGGATAGGAGTGATTCTCTACATCAACAGAAGAGCCATGGAAAAGCAGTTGGATGAGGTATTGCCTTTGGTGCAATCATGGGGTGTAAAGGGATTAAAATATGGTTTTGTACAGGTTGGATCCCAAAAATGGACCGCCTGGCTGCATGAGGCTGTTCGTAAAGCTGCAGCTCATAAGCTCATGGTGGATATACACGATGAATACCGCCCTACGGGATATTCCCGTACCTACCCGAACCTGATGACACAGGAGGGTATTCGCGGTGATGAAGAATCACCGGATAATGCTATGGTTTTAAACACATTGTTTGTCCGCATGCTGGCCGGTGCCGCAGATCAAACCAACTGTTATTTTTCTCCCAGGGTAGATAATAAAATGGGTTCTCATGCTTCTCAACTTGCCAAAACGGTATGCCTGTACAGTCCATGGCAGTTTCTTTATTGGTACGACCGGCTGGCGGCCTCTTCCGGCAAGACGGGAGGCAGCGGAGCAAGCGACAGGCATATTGTTGAAGTACCGGAATTAACTTTTTTCGATCAATTACCCACGGTGTGGGATGATACAAAGGTTGTTGAAGGTTATCCGGGTGCGTATGCGGTGGTGGCCAGGAGAAGCGGATCCACCTGGTTTGTGGGGGTGCTGAACGGCAAACACGACCGGGATTTTACGATCCCGCTTGATTTTTTGGATCCCGGCAATACATATGAAGCAACACTTTTTACCGATAATAAAGAGATTCAGACTCAAACCGGGGTGGCTATAGAAAAAACCGTCGTTTCTTCGGATGAGGCAATCACAAAAAGAGTGGGGAACAACAGGGGCATGGCCATCATCCTCAAAAAGATTACCGGTCAGTAATAGTTTGTATCACTGAAATACTTTGGGAGTGATCCCAAGACCGGGTTCGTCATTTGGGATCATCAACGGTCCGTCGTATGCGTATCCGCCTGCCAGCGGATCTTCACTCATTAAAATCGGGGTATCGAGATCGAAAAATGTAATTCCGTCAACTACTTGAGCTACAGCAAGAGAGCAGCCCATCGCAAGCCTGCTTTCAACCATCCCCCCAATCATCAGTTTGAGTCCGGCCGACAGGGTTAAAGAAGCAATTTCGAGCGTGTCAATGATGCCTGACTTCATAATTTTCAGGTTAATCACATCCGCAGCTTCGTTTTTTATTACCTCCAGTGCATCCTGTACCGTAAAAACGGTTTCATCGGCAGCAAGAGGAACCTCAATGGTGTTTTTTATTTTTTTCATCCCTTCAATGTCATTTTTATGAACAGGCTGCTCAAATAAAATGACATCGCATTTTTTCTTCTCCAGTTCTCTGATGAATAATATTGCTTCATCCACCTCAAAACCCTGGTTGGCATCAATAATGAATCTAATACCGGGAATGATATCATTAATATGTTGTACTAATTTAACCTCCCTGTCGAAATCGCTGCCCACTTTGATCTTTAACGTATTAAATCCTTTTTTATGCCACTCTTCGGCAAGTTCAAGCGACCGTTGATATTCAAGAATAGGTATGGTGATATCGGTTTGCAAACCCTCAATTCTTCTTCCTCCGAACAGTTCCCAAAAAGAAATACCCAGACTCCGGCTGAAGGCATCCAGGATCGCCATCTCATATCCGCATAACGGAGCCGGCTGATCCGGTGCCGCTTCTTTAATGATTCGGCTTAATCGGATAAAATTACTCACGGGTTTCCCAGTCAAATGATCTTTCAGTTTTTCGGCAGTTTTGACACAGAAGTCCCTGTTTTCACCGGATAATTCTTCAAACGGCGCAATCTCTCCATATCCTTTTATGCCGGATTGCAGAGAGATCTCGATAAATGCGTTTTCAGCAGTCTCAACACTACCCTGCGATATAGTAAAGGCATCTGTTAATCCGATATCCACCGGTTTGATTTTAATGCTTTTAATGACCAGATCACTGGTTTGAATTTTATTCATAATTGCTTTTAATTAACGAATCTTTTACCTTTGATCAGTAACGAATGAGGATATTGTGAAAAGATACCCGGCACTCATATTATTTATGATTATTCTATTCGCAAATA
>JAGHDB010000403.1 GCA_021160155.1 Bacteroidales bacterium
AAACTGCTACAACAATTCAACAGGGAACATATCCGCAAAAAGGTGGTTGAGTTGTATAAAGAGTTGAGGAATTAATGGATTTCAGAGCTGCAGTATATAAAAATAAACAGAATAAATAGTTGTAAAGTTGTAGGGTTGTAAAGTTATAGGGTTGTAGGGTTGTAAAGTTATAGGGTTGTAGGGTTGTAAAGTTGTAGAGTTGCAGGGTTGCAGGGATCCGGGATCATTGGATATGGGGCTTGAAGAAACCGCTTTGGCCGTGAAACATGCCGCTCTCTTCCTGGTCAGACCCTGGTGTTACCTGCTTTGTCCGGTCAAACCGGTACCGGAATGGATCAGAATGATGCGAAACTGGATTTTTACACCGGGGAAAAACAGAAAATCTTAATAAATAACAAATTTTATTGCTTTTGAATGATGATTTTCTCCCGGCCGGGATTGCAGCACCCTGAAATAATAGATACCCGGTGCCAGATTGCGGAGATCATATTGAAAATGATTCAAACCGGCCTGGGCCGAAGTGTAGTTTCACGCTGTGAAAGTACCTGCCCATGCTGATTGATCAGAGTAACAATCAAATTACCGGGAGTATTAAGTTTCAAAGTAATCGTGATGCGGTCATGTGCCGGATTCGGATAGCAGACTATTCGAAAGTCTGAAAGCTCCGGCGTAGCCGGAAATCCGGATGTACCATACCTTCGCTGCAGTTCATCCCACAATTCAGTACGGGAACCATCATACCCCAGGGCCCACATTCCCACACCTTTTAATTCATAAGCTTCAGCCAGATCATATTTTAATCCCAGACTCGAATCGGTATCAAACCATACCTGATAAATATGCTCATCCTGACGATATGCGGTCCAGGATGTCTGGCTTCTTGAATCCCATTTAAACCCATGAGCCAGTCCTGATTCATAAGTAATTAAATACCTTAAAGCAGAAATATGAGCCACTACGGGAGCATAAGCAACCATTGAACGGGTTTCCCACTTATTGCCAAAATAGGGAACCCCCAATATCAGTTTTTCAGGATGATCCCGAAGTACTGATTTAAACTGGGTGGTCATACTATTGGTCAGGTTATAGGGTCCTCCGGTTAATAGTGCCGAGGGTCCGCTGGTTTCACTCCAGGATCCGTAAAAACTATATCCCATAATAAACAGGTAATCACAGGCATCCGCCAGACCGGCAAAAGACCAGCCTCCCCATTCCACCGGAGGAACGGCAAAAGAAACCTCACTGCCGGCAATCTCACGGTGAAGATATTCTGTCAAATCATGCATGAAACTATTTAAGACCGTCCCCCGATCGGCACGGGGAATTCCTTCAAAATCCACATTAATTCCCTGTAGTTCATAATCAGAAATAACCGGCTTGATCTTGCTGAACAAACGCTCTTTTAACTTTTGGTTGGTTAGCAGTTGATGAATTTCATCCCCGTTAAAATTAACCAAGGTCATGATTACCCTGACCCCTCAATGATCCGGTTTTTTTTCAGCAAAAGGTATAATCACTTGATCTGCACGATCAAACAAACATTCATGCCTGGAAAGATGCCGGTGATTCTTCCATTCTTCATAATGCACCGAATGAAATTCCTGTGCTTTCACGGACAGAAACAGAAACAATCCGAAAAATATTATTAATCTGAGCCGCATTTCAGTGATAAAACTACTGGATTTTTCTAATTTTATTGGGTGAAAGCAATACAAGATTTCTACCCCGGTCATTTTAGTTACTGTTACGGATGTGGCCGGTTGAATGAACATGGTTATCAACTAAAAACCGTCTGGGACGGAGATGAAACCGTTTCGCGGTTTACCCCCCAACCCTACCACACGGCATTGCCCGGATTTGTTTATGGCGGACTGCTGGCATCTCTTATTGATTGCCACGGTACCGGATCGGCTTCATTGGCCCTGGCACGTGAGCAAAATCTTGAACTCGCAGAGTTCAACGCCCCGCGATGTGTGACTGCTGCTTTACATATCAACTATCAAAAACCCACCCCCATCGGTTGCGAGTTGGAGATCCGCGGTATCATCAAAGAGGTCAAAGGCCGGAAAGTCATCACTGAAGCATGCGTAATCGCCAACGGAGAAGTAACCGTGACCGGTGAGGTGATTGCCATTCAGGTGGGAGATGACTTTTTGCTGCGGAATAATCACAACCAACCTAATAATCTATCGAAATGACAACGTCCGGTAATTTCTCATGCCACGTTTATTTCTCAAAGAAATTGAAAGTGGCCAGATTCAAAATGGAGAATGGAAATAAAGTTTTAATTCCTGAATCCAACCCGTTACCAGCTTATTATGATGTTTCAGGATTTCCTGAAAGTGCTAAAACAATCCACGATCATCATCTGTACCTCGTGGTTAAATCACCTTTTAGTTGCTTTCAGGACAAGGTTTTTCGACACAGTACACAGGTTAAAAAAAGCTGAACCTGGCGCTCCATGCTTCTCCCGGCCAAAATGACATTTCAAAACAGTTCTCATCCCTGTATCCGGCTAAGAACCAGTGATATTTCAAATCTTAAACCCTTTATTGAAGAGTACCAAAAACTGGGTATCCGCTTTTTCTCCGACAGAAAAGTTACACCCTATAACAGTTTCATCCAATTTAAAAAATTCATCAAGTTCGTTAAAATGGAAAAAGGTATTTATCATGATAAAGAAGATCCAAGCCGGTATTTTATCCGGATTCCTACAGATATGGAATTCGATGAATTTGAAAAATTGATTGCTGAAGTAAAAAATAATTGCAATTTTCACCTTTTTGATGCCTCATTGGTTTACGTAAATTTAAAAAACGAGGTAATTGATATGGTTGCTGTTTATTCTGACCATTGTGATGAAAGCAGATTACCTGAGCTGAAGAAACATCTCGAAGATAAAATCAAGCTGAAAATTTAACTCCTATGAAGAAACCGTTTGAACTAATAATAATTCTGGTCATTCCATGGACCATCATACTGTTTCTGGTTGCCACGGTCAACAGCGATCGGGATACTGAATATTTTAACTACAACAATATTTCACTCGAATCAAAAGTACCGGTTGTGGACCATTCTCAATTTACTGTGTTAAACAAACAGTTCAACAATCCATCTGAAGTTACAGCAGCCTGTTTGAGTTGCCACAACGGAAGAGGAGAAGAGATCATGATGACAGAACACTGGAGATATTTGAAATCAGATTCAATCACCGGCAGAGGCACTTATGATCTGGGCAAAAAAAAATATCATAAATAACTTCTGTATTGGTGTGAACAGTAATGAAAAACTTTGTAGCATGTGCCATGCCGGATATGGATATGGAGATAAAAATTTCGATTTTCACCGGCCGACTCATATCGACTGCCTGGTTTGCCATGACCAAACAGGAAGTTATAAAAAATTAAAACCCGGTCCGGAACCGTTAACCGGCTCAGGATACCCTCAACCCTCGGTGGATCTCACCCGGGTGGCGCAACATGTCGGTTTGCCCCAGAAAAGCAATTGCGGCGCCTGTCATTTTACCGGGGGGGGGAGGAAATAATGTGAAACACGGCGATCTTGAAACAGCACTGAATCATTGCACACGGGATGTGGATGTTCATATGAACGCAGAAGGTAAAAATATGCAATGCACCGACTGCCATAAAACCCGTAACCATCAGATCAGCGGCCAACTGTATACGGTATCTTCATCCAATTCAAACCGCACCGACTGCGTGCAATGCCACACAAGTAAACCACATAAAAGCAAAATCTTAAACGATCATTTTGAAATGATCTCCTGCCAGACCTGCCATATACCTACTTATGCCAAAGTACATCCTACTAAAATATACTGGGACTGGTCTACGGCAGGTAAACTGAAAAACGGACAACCATATTCTGAAGAGTCAAAGGACAAACTGCATGAATATGATTCAAAATACGGAGACGCCGAATGGGCATCTTTACTCCAACCTGAATATGTCTGGTTTAACGGAACAGCCAACCATCATCTGATCCGGGATAAAATTGCCAGCATTCCATTACAATTAAATACACTGAATGGCTCTTATTCAGATAATATCCATCCTGCTAATCCACATAATGTATCAAAGATCTGGCCGGTAAAAATAATGCGCGGTAAACAAATTTATGATACCGTGAACCAGGTGCTGATTCAACCCAAACTGGTCGGTAAAAAAGGAAGTGGCGCATTTTGGGCAGATTTTAATTGGCAGGCTTCGGCTACAGCCGGAATGAAATACCTCGGCCTGCCTTACAGCGGAAAGTACGGTTTTATTGAAACTGAATCCTACTGGCCGGTTAATCACATGGTTTCACCGGCCGACCAGGCATTACAGTGTACTGATTGTCATAGCCATAACGGGAGATTGCAAAACCTGACCGGATTTTATTTACCGGGCAGGGATCACAACCGGCTCATTGATCGCTTTGGGGTGATTTTTATTCTACTGGTTACCCTCGGCGTTGCTATTCACGGCTTTTTAAGAATCTCCTCCAACAAAAAGAACATTTAAGTACCCAACTATGAAAAGAGTATTGATATATAAAACATACGAACGGTTTTGGCACTGGACTCAGGCTCTGTTGATTTTTCTATTGGCTCTTACCGGATTTGAAATACATGGGTCTTGCCATCTGTTCGGATATCACAGAGCCGTGATGCTGCATGATAACCTTGCCTGGGCCTTTATAATACTGATTGTTTTTACTTTCTTCTGGAATGTCGTAACAGGCGAATGGAAACAATATATTCCTTCAGTTAAATTACTCAAAGCACAATTTGAATATTACATCTCCGGCATTTTCAGACATGCCCCACACCCAACACGTAAAACAGTTTATAATAAATTTAATCCTTTACAGCGCTTAACTTATTTCGGACTGAAAATTATCATTATACCGCTTATGGTCATCAGCGGACTGTTTTATATGTATTTCAGCGTTTTGAAAAACGGTCCCGAAGTAGCCCGGCTTAATTACATTGCCATTATTCACGTAACCGTAGCTTTTCTGTTATTGGGATTTGTAGTCGGACATGTCTATTTAACTACAACCGGTCTGAAACCGTTATCAGCTATTAAAGCTATGCTGACCGGATGGGAAGATATGTCGGATGAGGACGCTAAAACAGCTCTCGAAGAAAATCTGAAAGTTGCTGTTATTAAAGAACGTAAGAGTATTCTCGGTCCGGAAAATACTATTCAGGAACAACTTTTTGAAAGCACATTTGAAGAGGTCGTCCAAAAACTGGGAATTGAAACCGAAAGTACCCGCCTGCGCGAGAAATTACTTGATTCAAACGTTGGATATTTCAGAATTAATAAAGAGGGCTTCTATGAAGAAGTTAATCAGGCCTGGTTGTCTTTATATAAATGCGCTTTCAAAGATGAAATAATCGGTGCTCATTTCAGCCTGAACAGACCTCCTGATGCAGTTAAAAAAATAGAAACCCTGATTAACCGGGTACTTAACGGTGAGTCGGTTTCCGGAGAAATTGTGGAACGGGTTTGTAAAAACGGCGATACCGGATACCATACCGTATCGGCTATCCCTTACTATAAAAACGGAGAAATTGCCGGACTGGAAGGGTTTATAATAGATGTAACCGAGCAGATAAAAGCAGAACAGGAACTGCAAAACCGGAAACAGCCGGGACAATCTGTCGATTTCTATAAGAAAATTGCCTCATCGGGGAAAGTCGGATATTTCAGAATCGATAAAGACGGCTTCTACCAGGAGGTTAATGATACCTGGATTAAAATGTATAAATATCCTGCTAAAGAAGAAATCATCGGAAAACACTATTCATTAAGCCGTACCAAAGAAGATTTTGTTCAGTTACAGGAATCTGTTTCCCGGGTACTGCAGGGCGAGACCATCCCGTTTGGATTAACCCAACGTTATTGTAAAGACGGATCTACAGGTTATCATACCATCACTATGTCACCGGTTTATGATGGGGATCTGATTATTGGTTTTGAGGGATTTATAGTGGATATGACCGAAAGCGTTCAAGCCGAGCAGGCTATGAAAAAAGAGATCGAAGAAAGATCCAGATCCGGTGATTTTTATAATAGAATCTCTGCAGCCAAAGGAGTCGGATATTTTAAAATAGATAAAGAGGGCTTTTATGTGGATGTCAATGATAACTGGCTTAAACTGTACCGGTATAATTCAAAAGATGAGATCATCGGAAAACATTATTCATTGAGCCGCACCAAAGAAGATTTTGTCAAACTTCAGGAGATGGTAGAAAGGGTACTTCACGGAGAAGTTATTCCGTTTGCCAAAACCCGGAGGCATTGTAAAGACGGTTCCATAGGATACCACAATATTACCATGACGCCGGTTATTGACGGAGAAGATATTGTGGGATTTGAAGGATTTATCACCGATATCCCCGACCAGAAAGAGTAATATAACTTTATCTTTTTAACACTTTCACCCGGTAGCTGACTCCCGAATTACCGGTGATGATAATCAAGTACAAACCGGGTTTGAAACGGGTCAGATCAAACGACTGTTGTGATACATCTTCCTGTAGTTTCCCTGTGGTAAGCACTTGTCCCGAGCCGGAACAAACGCGGTACCGGTATGTGTTCCCGTATGGCACCGCCAGGTGGATAATCCCGTCAGTTGGTACCGGAAAAGCATGCAAAGTCCTCTGCATTGGCTGATCAGACTTCCCCAGATATTGCCCGTAACATCCTGTTAAAGAAATCTCTGCAACAGAGGTCCAGGGATTCCCGTTAACCTCCGACAAGGCTACCAGCCGGATATTTTCTGTAATTACCGGTACATGAAAATCAATATACTGAGGAGCAGCCGTATTCTCAAACTGCCCGGCCATCACCGGTGCCCCCCAACCCGTATTGGGATCATCACTGAAATAGAGTTCGTAATCTTTAATCCTGCCGTTCTGACCGTTACTGCGATTCAACAGGGTGAAGCGATGGCGGTATTTCCGTTGTGGTAACGGCCTCCCACCACCAGATCTTCATTCCATCCCTGATCAAATCCCCACATATCCGATCCATGCAGCCCGTTAACCCGTACATAATACTGATCTGATGTGGTAAAAAAATCGGTGGTCAGGTTCATGCCTCCATCCGTAGAAACCCAGGTCTCTCCATTTGAAAGCATTTTCACATCCTGGATATCCGGATGAATAGGGAAAGAGCCCCTATACCCCCCCACCGCACTAAAGTGAGCACCCCCATCGGTTGATTTGAAAAGAGTGGTGGTACCCACCAGTATTTGTTGGGCATTAGTAGGTGAAACAGCCAGGATCAGATCAAAGTACCCCTGACCGTTATTCATCTGAAAATCATCTGTTTTACCCGTTGCAATGCGGCTCCATGTCCATCCGCCCTGGTTCAAAGCACCTTTATAAAGACAGGGAGTATGATCTCCGTTCTTTGTAAGCATCACGGCGAACAACAGATCCGGATTAGCAGGAGTAACCGCCAGCAGACCGCCACTGTGATTCTGCAAATCTCCGGGGAATTCAGGAACATGGGTAAAAGTATCCCCTCCGTCTTCTGAAAAAGCCAAAGCAAAATAGCCGTCAGCAGTAGCAGTCAGAGCATATATTTTATCAGTATCTCCCGGATTTACCTCAACATCATACGCATACTCCGAAAATTTCTGCGACCAGGCAGCACCTCCATCCCGGGTAATATATACACCCGTATTGGCAGCCGCGATTACTTTCAGGGGATTTTGCGGATCAATCCTGAGCCGGTCCGTTTTAAATGTGAGCCCCCCTGTCAGGAGCGGAACCCAGGTTTGTCCGCCATCTGTGGATTTATGGATCTGTTCACCTGAAGCAATATAAACAATGTTCTCATTCTCAGGATCCACGGCAATGGCGCGGATGGCTCCAAAATAGTATTGTGGTGCCATCAATTGCCAGTGACGACCCATATCGGTAGTTTTATTCAGATATCCGGTTTCAGAACCGCAATAGATGATCTGATGATCGGAGGGTGCCACATCCAGGGCATAGATATTGGCCTGCCAGGGACAGGATGCACGGGAATCATGAGAGCCGGAGGTGTTCAGCCAATGGGTCTCAACCGGACCCAGAAACGACCAGGATCCCGGTGTCACTGTAACCCCCTTCAACCGGCGCTTCGATTCAATTTGTAATTTCAACATCCGTTTTCGTAAAACATTCAAATCCGGAAGCTTAATATTACCATCAGGAGCGGCATAAACTTCCACCTGTTGTCGCCAGATCTGATAATAGCGGGTCAGTGCATTTTCCGTACCGGGGTGCTCCGCCCGGTAGGTTTCAAACAACCGGTTGATCTCATTGAGATTAACGGGATACAGGTAAAGCATTTTACCCCACGCAGGCAGCCCCTCTTCATACACCGATTTATAACTTTCGGGAATTTCAGGCAACCGGTCATAAGGAGTAATTTGTAATTGGGCCAAACCGTGACCTGAAGTCAACCCGATGTACCCTGTAAAAAAAATATTTTCAGATATGTATTAAACATAATTTATTATTAATCCGTTTGTTGCACCTCTCTTTGATATACTATTTTCCCACCTACAATAGTATAATCCACTTTGGTTTTCATGATCTGATCTTCAGGGATATTAAAAAGATCCTGGTTCAGGATCACCACATCACCCAGATATCCCTCTTTGATCATCCCTTTACGGTCTTCCATAAACTGAGCATACGCTGAACCGAGGGTATAGAGTCTGATTGCCTCTTCCATGGTAAGTTTTTGCTCAGGGAACCATCCGTCGCCCTCTTCGCCCAGGCGGTCCTTACGGGTTACGGCAGCATAAAGCCCTTCCATCGGTTCGAGGGGTTCAACGGAGTAATCGGTGCCAAATGCAATATGAGCACCCGAATTCAGTAAAGTTCTCCAGGCATAGGCCCCTTTACTGCGTTCATGGCCGATTCTTTTCTCACAAAACCTTTTATCGGTAATACAGTGAGTAGGCTGCATCGATGCAATTACACCCAGTTCGGCAAACCTGGGAATATCTTCCAGGGCCAGGATCTGGGCATGTTCGATGCGGTGCCGGCTGTCACGCTTGCCGTTGACTTCCTGTGCTTTCTGGTAAGCATTCAGAACCCAGCGGTTGGCTTTGTCACCAATGGCATGTATCCCAACCTGAAAACCCATCCGGTCACAGGCCAATACCCGTTTTACAAGATCTTCATAAGTCATCTGGGGCAAACCCGTTTTATCCGGTTCATCCGTGAGCGGTTTAAGCATCATCAAAGTGCCCGATCCCAGGGTCCCGTCCATAAAACCTTTGATATACCCAAACCGTATCCAGTTATTTTCACGGGGATATTTTTTTCGCATCCGGTCATACCGTTCGAGCTGTAACGTATCATCTGTCAGGTATCCGGCTACATCCAGCCGGCAGGTCAGCCAACCCTTTTTTTGCCACTCTCTGAAGAAACCGGGATCTCCCCCACCCGGATACTGAATGCTGGTTACCCCGCAGCGGGCCGCATAAGCAAAAGCCGCTTTCCATCCCGCAGTTATTTTTGCTTCACGTTCCTCATCTGTCATCTCCACCGGTACCGCACCATATTTGAGCAGTCTTTTAGCCGACTCCTTAAAAATCCCGGTCGGTTCACCCGTTACCGGATCTTTTTGTATCTCCCCGCCAAACGGATCGGGAGTGTCTTTGGTAATTCCCGAAGCCTTCAGCACATAACTGTTTACCAATACCGAATGACCATCGGCACGACTGAGTACTACCGGGTTATCAGGAGCAACCCCGTCAATCAACTCCTTGGTAGGCCACTGCTTATTAATAAACATTTCATGCTCCCAATGCCCTCCGCGGATCAGCACACCCGGTTTTACCTGCTTGACCCGTTCGGCCACTTTTTGTGTGATTACATTGGGGTCGGTGGTATAACGAAGCTCGATATAATCGGTATCAATCGGACCGAAATGAGCGTGGGCATCATTAAAACCGGGGAGTACCAGGCGCCCGGACGCGTCAATCACCTGAGTTTTATCACCGATATACCGGTCGATCTTGTGCTCACCGGTTACCGCGATAATCTTTTCATCCAGAATGGCAATGGCCGTAGCTTGCGGATGATCTCTGTCAATAGTCACTACTTTCCCGTTACGAATCACCAGGTCGGCAGGCCGACCGTTATAAGTAGTGCAAGAAGCCGCCAATATCATTAAAAAAATCCCTGTGATAAAAGCAGCACGAAGAATACGGAATTGTTTGGTTTTCATGGCAGAACTAGTTTAACGATTTCAATATACAAAGATATATAGATTAAGGCTAAAGATCAGGAACTAAATTAATACAGCAGATGAATCGGGATCACACCCCGTGAGCCCGGAGAGTGAATTCACACCAATTTTTTGACCAATTAAATTGGGTTGCTTAGAAAGAGTTAATATCTTTAATATTTCCAAACAGGAATTGCTCAAAAACGATTTAAGAAAAAATGAAGAGCATCCTTGATGTTGATACCGGTGAAGTAAAAACCGGTTTAAAAGACACTGTTTTAAAATCAAACGCCATTGGTTCATGCGTTGTCATTGTAGCTTATGACGCAACAAAACAGGCAGGTGCTCTGGCTCATGTTATGGTACCCGGAGCAGCCCCTGAACGGCTGAAATCACATCGCACCAGATTTGCTAAAGATGCTATTGAAGAAATGATCAACCGCATGACTCAACTGGGAGCAAAAAAAGAGCACATGAAAATTAGTTTGATCGGAGGAGCAAATGTGCTTAAAAGAGAAAATGATACCATTGGTCTTGAGAATCTTTCTTATATTGAAAAATTACTTACAGAAAACGGTTTGGAAATCAGTGGGAAAGCAGTGGGAGGCACACTAAGAAGAACCGTAAAATTCGATATCGAAAAAGGGGTTGTGTATTATACTGAGGGAGATTCCCATGAGATGTTGCTTTGGAGAAAAACGGCGGAAAAATCTAAAAAAAATGAAAGCCTTTAATAATAAAACCGATCAGGTTCAGCTCGAAATAAAAAAATTGCAAGCAAAAATTGCCGAGTTGAAAAAAACCGAAATAGAACGGGATACGGCTTATCAGCAACTTGATGCAATCAACCAACAATTAAAAGCTAACGAACAACAACTCAGAGCCGCAAACCAACAACTCAAAGCTAACGAACAACAGCTCAGAGCCGTAAACCAACAACTCAAAGCTAACGAACAACAACTCAGAGCCGCAAACCAACAACTCAGAGCCAGTGAGATTGAACTTCGGGAAAGTAAAGAAACAGCAGAAGAATATCTGAATATTGCCGCCGAAATCATCCTTACACTGGACAAGAACGGTAACATTACCCTGCTCAACGACAACGGATATAAACTGCTGGGTTATCAAAAAGGAGAATTGACCGGCAAAAACTGGTTTACCAACTGCCTGCCCGAAAAATTCCACGATCAGGTCAAAAACGTTTTTTCAAGAATCATTTCAGGTCAGGTTGAAATGGATAAATTCGGCGAAAATCCGGTTATAACCCGAAATGGTGATGAACGACTGATATCCTGGAATAATACCATTATCCGGGATGAAAACGGAAACATTATCGGCATCCTCTCATCCGGTCAGGATATTACAGTTCGAAGAAAACTTGAAAAAAAACTTCTTGAAAATGAAAAACAATTCAGGAATCTTTTCAATGCCGTAACGGATCCTATTTTTATTCACCCTTACAATCCTGCAGGTTTTGGCCGGTTTGTAGAAATCAACCAGGCAAGCTGCGATATTCTGGGTTATACCCGTGAAGAACTGCTTCAACTTACTCCGGCTGACATCTCCGCTCCTGATGATGCCAGAATTAAAGGCAGCAAACAGGAACGAAAAAAATTGTTGGAAACGGGCAAACAGAGATTTGAAGCAGTACACGTAAGAAAAGACGGAAGTACCTTAGTTGTTGAAATTACATCTACCATTATCAATTACAAAGGACAGACAGCCGGGATGTCGATCGCACATGACATTACCAACCGTAAAAATGCCGAATTAATTCAAAGAATACTGCATCGCATTGCACAGGCAGCCGTAACAACAAAGAGATTAAATAAACTCTTTAAAACCGTAAGAAATGAATTATCTGCCCTGATTGATACCACAAATTTCTATATCGCTTTGTATGATTCTGAAACCGGAATACTTACGGCACATTTTGAAAAAGATGAAAAAGATGATATCCCTCCCTCCTGGCCTGCTGAAAAATCACTAACGGGGATGGTGATCCGGGATAAAAAACCGATGCTGTTGAAAAAAAATGAGATTAAACAACTGGCAAAATCAGGGATGGTCAACCTGATGGGTGCAACCAGTGAGAGCTGGCTGGGAGTGCCCCTGTACATCGAAGGCAGGATCCTGGGAGCATTGGTGGTTCAGAGCTACGACAATCCGAATGCATATAACCGGAACGATAAGCAGATTCTTGAAAATATTGCCAATGAATTGAGCCAGTTCATCGAACGCAAACAGGTTGAAGAAGAGCTTATTTCAGCCAAAGAGAAAGCCGAAGAGAGCGACCGGCTTAAGTCGGCATTCCTGGCCAACATGAGCCACGAAATCCGAACCCCCATGAATGCCATTATCGGATTCTCCGAATTGCTTAATGACCCGAATAATACTGAAGAAGACAAACAATTCTACATCAACACCATACAACAACGCTCTGAAGACCTCCTCTCTATCATCAATAATATCCTCGATATCTCTAAAATAGAAGCCGGACAGATGCCCCTTAACCTGCAGAAAATCAACCTGGAAGAGTTGATCCAGGAAGTACAGCAAACCACCCGGGTCACCTGGATAGATTCAGGAGTAAGAACCATTTCTTTCAATACCGACCTCCAACTCTCTCCCGACCATTTAACCATCACTACCGATCCCGGTAAACTCAAACAGATCCTGAATAATTTGCTGAACAACGCTTTTCGGCATACTGAGAAGGGTGAAATCGTCTTGCGTTGTAAGCCACAGGATTCTAAAACATTGCTGTTTTCTGTTGCCGATACCGGATGCGGCATTCCAACTGA
>JAGHDB010000376.1 GCA_021160155.1 Bacteroidales bacterium
AGAAATACAAAAAAATATCATTTACTTTTGAGCAGACGCTTTATGTTTGCCTGAAAGTACTTTGATTGCAAGTTTCTCTTTATTTTTATTATGACTGATTGATAAAGTATCTCCTTCTTTAACGGGGGAATCGATGATTACTTCAGCCATCTGATCTTCAAGGTATTTCTGAATGGCTCTTTTTAAAGGCCGGGCACCAAATTTGAGGTCGTATCCTTTTTCAGCCAGGAATTCTTTAGCCGAATTGGAAATTCTTGCTTTGAAACCCAATTGATTGATCCGCTGAAAGAGCCCAAGTAGTTCAATATCAATAATCTTATAAATATCCTCTTTACTTAGACTGTTAAAAATGATGACATCATCTATCCGGTTTAAGAATTCAGGTGCAAAAGTTTTATTCAACGCTTTCTGGATAACACTTTTCTGGTGTTCGTTGGCAGTATCTTCTCCGCTTTTGATTGAGAATCCCATACTATGACCAAAATCTTTCAATTGGCGAGTTCCGATATTAGAAGTCATGATCAGAATAGTATTTTTAAAATCCACTCTTCTGCCCAGACTGTCAGTTAGTTGGCCATCATCAAGAACCTGCAGCAGGATGTTAAAAATGTCAGGATGTGCCTTCTCAATTTCATCCAGGAGCACCACAGAGTATGGTTTTCTGCGTACTTTCTCTGTAAGTTGTCCTCCCTCTTCATAACCCACGTAACCCGGAGGTGCGCCCACCAATCGCGAAACGCTGAATTTCTCCATATACTCGCTCATGTCGATTCTCACCAGAGCATCTTTGTTGTCAAACAGGGTTTCAGCCAGTACTTTAGCCAGTTGTGTTTTTCCAACGCCGGTCGGGCCCAGAAATACAAAAGAGCCTATGGGTTTATTGGGATCTTTCAAGCCTGCCCGGTTTCTTTGAATTGCTTTAACAATTTTCTTAATTGCTTCATCCTGGCCGATAATTTTTTGACGTAACTCATGCTCCATATTCATTAACCGGGCTCCTTCAGCTTGGGCTATCCTTTGAACGGGAACCCCTGTCATCATGGCTACCACTTCTTCGACATTGGTTTCATCCACTGTCTGACGGTTGTCTTCCAGACTTTTTTCCCAGAGATCTTTTTCTTGTTCAAGTTCCAGGATCAATTGTTTTTCTTGATCACGATGTCGAGCTGCAAGTTCAAAGTCCTGATTTTTAACCGCTTCAATTTTAGTTTTCTTGGTTTCTTCAATAAGCGATTCAATATGTAGAATTTTATCAGGTACCGTAATATTGGAAATATGCACGCGCGATCCCGATTCATCCAATGCATCAATTGCTTTATCCGGAAGATGCCGATCACTTATATAACGTTGTGTCAGTTTCACGCAAGCCTTGATGGCAGCTTCTGTATAATTAACATTATGGTGTTCTTCGTAGCGATCTTTAATATTGTTCAGGATTTCCAGGGTTTCTTCAGGGGAAGTGGGATCTACAATGACTTTCTGAAACCTTCGCTCCAGAGCTCCGTCTTTTTCGATATGCTGCCGATACTCGTCAAGAGTAGTAGCACCAATACACTGAATCTCCCCCCTGGCCAGCGCGGGCTTTAGCATATTGGCTGCATCCAGCGAACCTGTAGCACCGCCTGCTCCTACAATAGTATGAATTTCATCAATAAAGAGGATGACATTATTTGTTTTCGCCAGTTCATTCAAAATGGCTTTCATCCGTTCTTCGAATTGCCCACGGTATTTGGTTCCGGCAACAATTGATGCCATATCCAATGCAACTACACGTTTACCAAAAAGAATCCGCGAAACTTTACGCTGAACAATCCGTAGCGCCAGCCCTTCTGCTATAGCCGATTTACCTACTCCCGGTTCGCCGATTAAAACCGGATTATTTTTTTTACGACGACTCAGAATTTGAGCAATACGTTCAATCTCTGTCTCACGACCCACAATGGGGTCAAGCCGGTTTTCTTCTGCGGCACGTGTAATGTCAATTCCGAAATTATCCAAAACCGGTGTGTCGGAAGTGCTTTTGGTCCCCTTAATGCCTCCACGTGGCGGAGGATCCGGATGATCTGCATCCTCTTCATCCTCAGGAAATTCAGCTCTTGAAACCGGCATATCCTGGACCATCTGCTGCCTGACCTGCCTGTAATCAACTTTTAATTCTTCAAGCACTTGTGTGACAATGCTATTCTCGTCTTTCAACATGGCCATCAAAAGATGACCGGTGTTGACTTCGGGATTCTTCAGCGACATGGCTTCGAGATGTGCCAGTTTCCACACTTTCTCCGTTGTTCTCAGTAATGGCAGCTCTTCAGGAAGACCAATTGCTTCAGGATTCTGACGCCTGACACGCTGCTCAATCATTTTCTTAACTTCGGGTAAATCAACACCTAAATTAATCAGTGTATCTACGGCAACCCCTTCACCTTCACGCAATATGCCTAAAAAAATATGTTCCGTGCCAATAAAGTCATTGCCCAGCCGAATAGCCTCCTCCTTGCTGAAAGTCAGCACATCCTTCATTCTTTTACTGAGATTCGAATCCATAATACTGTTGCTCAATCATTGCTCTCTGTCAGTATGACAGAATAACCATGATAATGTTTCATAAAAGTAACCAATTTTTTTCTGACAGAAGTAATCAAATACCAAGCCAATTATTAACAACAGGTGTTTGAAATATATCATTTTGATTAACGGAGAATGCAGAAAAAATGATAATTTTGTGGGATTATTTTTCGGATAGTGATATCCGATTTTTTGATTAAAATCTTATGTCAACAGAAGAAAAGATCATTAAGATTAATATCGATGAGGAGATGCAGTCATCTTACATCGACTATTCCATGTCGGTAATAGTATCGCGTGCATTGCCTGATGTGAGAGATGGATTGAAACCGGTACACAGGAGAGTACTTTTCGGGATGCATGAACTGGGATATTTATCTAATCGGCCATTTAAAAAATCTGCACGTATTGTCGGAGAGGTGTTAGGGAAATATCATCCTCATGGTGACAGTAGTGTGTATATGGCTATGGTCAGGATGGCACAGAACTGGTCGATGCGTTATCCGCTGATTGACGGTCAGGGAAACTTCGGATCTATTGACGGAGACAGTCCTGCAGCTATGCGATATACTGAAGCCCGCATGCAAAAAGTGGCCGAAGAAATGATGGCAGATATTGACAAGGAGACGGTTGATTTTCAACTGAATTTTGATGATTCTCTTAAAGAACCCACCGTTTTACCAACAAGGATTCCTAATTTGCTGGTAAACGGTGCTTCCGGTATTGCAGTGGGAATGGCTACTAATATGCCTCCACATAACCTGTCTGAAGTAATTGATGCCACAATTGCGGTGATAAAAAATCCTGAAATTTCCTTTGATGAGCTTATTAAGCATATTCTTGCTCCTGATTTTCCTACCGGAGGGATTATCTATGGATACCAGGGGGTTAAAGATGCGTATGAAACCGGCAGGGGCCGAATTATATTAAGAGGTAAAGCTTATATTGAAACCACTCCACATGGTCGTGAAAAAATTGTGATTACCGAGATTCCTTATTTGGTTAATAAGGCGGAGATGATTATGAAAACCGCCGAATTGGTTAATGAAAAGAAAATCGAGGGAATCTCAAACGTAAATGATGAATCTGACAGAAATGGTATGCGCATTGTCTATGATCTGAAGAAAGATGCCATTGCCAATGTTGTACTTAATAATTTATATAAACATACGCCTCTGCAAACTGCCTTTTCGGTCAATAACATTGCTTTGGTCAATGGCCGTCCTAAACTCCTGACACTTAGGGGGATCATAGATAATTTTATAGGCCACAGACACGAAATTGTAATCCGCCGGACCCGTTACGAACTTGACCAGGCCGAAAAACGTGCCCATATCCTTGAGGGTCTTTTAATCGCGCTCGACCATCTGGATGAAGTAATCAAGCTGATACGTGGCTCAAAAACTCCCGAAGAGGCGAAAAACGGACTTATGGATAATTTTGGATTGACAGAAATTCAAGCCAAAGCTATCCTGGATCTTAGGTTGCACCGTTTAACCGGCTTGGAACGGAATAAAATCAGGGAAGAGTACGATGAATTGCAGAAAATGATCGAATATTACCATCGTCTGCTTAATGATAAAGAGATGCGCATGGAGATCATTGTAAATGAACTGCAGGAGATTAAAGAAAAATACGGAAATCCGAGACGAACCGAAATTGAGTATGTCGGAGAGGATTTTAATCCTGAAGATTTTTATGCCGATGAGGATATGGTCCTGACCATTTCACATCTGGGATACATTAAACGAACCCCGTTAACAGATTTTAAAACTCAGGGTAGGGGAGGAGTCGGATCACGTGGAGGATCTACACGCGATGAGGATTTTATTGAGCATATCTATATTGCTTCCATGCATAGTACCATTTTATTGTTCACGAGAACAGGTAAGTGCTTCTGGCTCAAGGTATATCAAATTCCTGAGGGCTCAAGAACCAGTAAGGGTCGCGCTATTCAGAACCTGATACATATTGAACCTGACGATAAAGTCATGGCCTATCTGAAAGTTAAAGATCTATCTGATACTGAATTTATTAACGGTCACTATATTATACTGAACACAAAACGGGGAATCATTAAAAAAACACTTCTTGAAGCCTATTCCAGACCACGGCAGAATGGAGTTAATGCCATTACCGTTAAAGACGGGGATGAATTGCTAAGTGCCAGATTAACTAACGGAAACCATGAAATCCTGCTGGCTGTAAAATCCGGAAAAGCAATCAGGTTTCATGAAAGTGCCGTGCGCTCAGTAGGGCGAACAGCTTCAGGTGTAAGAGGGATCACTCTTTCAGATACAAAAGATGAAGTGGTTGGTATGGTTTGTGTGGAAAATGATCAGGAGGATATCCTGGTAGTTTCTGAAAATGGTTATGGCAAACGTTCAGCTGCTTCAGACTACCGGATGACCAACAGGGGAGGGAAAGGAGTTAAAACTATGAACCTGACTGAAAAAACCGGTAAACTGATTGGTATTCTTGGTGTAATGGATGAACACGATATCATGATAATTAACCGGTCAGGACTGACAATCCGGATCCCTGTTCACCAGATTCGTGTAATGGGACGCGCTACACAGGGTGTTAAAGTGATCAACCTGAAAGAAAATGATTCTATCGCATCTGTAACTAAAGTTACTATTAACAGCAACGGTAGTGATATCGACAAAACCGGTGAAATCGAAGAAGTCCGGTAGAATTTCTTGTATTTGCTACAATTGAGTTGATAAAAGGATTTGAAACACAACTAGTTTTATTTATTTTTGTAATTAATGACAAAACACTAACAAACATGAAACGCTTTGCATTATTTGTGACACTATTGACCGTTTTTGGTGCTGTTTGGGCTCAAAGCAATAAGGTTGTTACTGCCTGGAATCTGATGAAACCAGAATACAATGAACTCGATAAAGCTAAACAAGCTATCGATGATGCCGCACAACACCCGAAAACCAGTACTAAAGCTAAAACATGGTTCTACAGAGGCTTGGTTTACTATAAAATATACCAGTCTAAAGACAAAAAGTTCAAGAACCTCGATCCAAATCCGTTAAAGGTTGCGTACCAGTCTTTTGTTAAAGCAAAAGAACTGGACGTGAAAAACCGTTATACGGACAAACTGATATTTCGTTTAACTATGTCGGCTGCTGAATTCTTTAATAAGGGGTCTAAAGAATTTCAACAGAAAAAGTATGATGAGTCACTGGAATCATTTGAAACGGCTCTTGCAATTGGTAGATTACCCTATATCAATCAATTAGATACCGGTGCCTATTTTAATGCGGCTATTGCCGCCGATCAGGCCGGTAAGTATGATAAAGCTGAAAAATACTATCAAAAGGCTATCGACTATAAGTACGGCGGTGCCGGAGTATATAAGTATCTTGCCGACGTATATCTTGCACAAGGAGATAGCACCGCTTATATACAGACATTAAAAAAAGGTATTGACACTTATCCCGATACCAGCAATAACCTGGTTATTTCACTGATTAATTATTACTTGTCAATTGAACAGATCAATGCAGCATACGGTTTTATTGAAAAGGCGCTTCAAAAAGAGGGTGATAATCCATCATTATGGTTTGTTTACGGAATTGCTCTTGAACGGAACAACAAGCCGGATAAAGCCATTGAAGCTTATAAAAAATCCGTAGAACTGAACGATAAGTATTTCGATGGTTGGTTCAACCTGGGTACGGTTTATTTTAATAAAGGAGTTAAAGCAAACGATGCTGCTGCAAATATTCCATTGGATGACACTGAAGGATATAAAAAAGCTGTCGCTAAAGTGGATGAATATTTTAAAGAGGCATTGCCTTATTATGAAAAGGCTTATGAACTTAACCCAAATGATGCCAATCTTTTAACAGGATTAAGAACCATATATTATCGGTTTAAAATGAACGATAAATTTAAGGAGATACAGAAAAAAATTGATGAGTTGAAGTAAAATTACCGTATAAAAAATAAAGTCCAAAGTCTTAAGGCCAATGGTAGAAGTTTAGGGCATAGTGGATTTTTGCCTTGAATGATGGGATTTTGGACTTTATTTTAATATATAAGAT
>JAGHDB010000313.1 GCA_021160155.1 Bacteroidales bacterium
GATTTTTATGAATCCCATCCCGAATTGTTTCATTAACAGCACTTCATAAAGAGAATACGGAATGGAAGATCCGCAGGATATTGAGATTCAATTACTGATTGAGGCTGTTTATCACCGTTGGGGATACGATTTCAGGGCATACAGCAAAGCGCATATCAAACGGCGCGTATTGCACCACTTATCAAAAAGCGGACTGGAATCGGTATCGCATCTTCAGCACCAGGTTTTATATAACAAAAATTCTTTCTTTGAATTTTTTCAGGATCTTTCAATCAATACCACAGAGATGTTCAGGGATCCCTTATTTTTTCTTTCGCTGCGCGAGAAAGTTTTACCCTTACTGAAAGATCAGGCCGGTTTCAAGATATGGCATGCCGGGTGTGCATCGGGAGAAGAGGTCTATTCCATGGCCATCATGCTTCTTGAAGAAGGTCTTCTTGACCGTTGTCAGATTTATGCAACTGATTTTAATCCGGTTACGCTCAAGAAAGCCAGAGAGGCAATTTATTCTCTTTCTGAAATGAAGGTTAACTCATCCAACTATCTCAAATCAGGCGGGAAAGCCACTCTTTCTGATTATTATCACGCACGTTATAATTCGGCCATCATGGAAAAATCTTTAAGAGACCGGATTGTTTTTGCTGAACACAACTTGGTGACTGATGATGTTTTCGGTGAGATGGAACTGGTTATTTGTCGTAATACTTTGATATACTTCACAAAAGAGCTACAAAACAGGGTTCTCAGGTTATTTTATAATTCTCTTGGAGAAGGAGGATTTTTATGTCTCGGATCAAAGGAAAGTTTAGCTTTTTCTGATTATCAGAATGTTTTTGATCTATTTATTTCAAAATGGAAGATATATCGCCGGAAATAGTTTTACCTGTGCATCATGCCCCGGAAAGTCAGAAAATATAGTGCTGTTGTCATTGGGGCGTCTGCAGGCGGTCTGGAAGCGCTATCGGTGATTATTCCATCACTTCATAAAGAATTTCCCTTACCGGTTCTGGTAGTGCAACACATCAGCCGCGACTCGGGGCTTACATTTATTACTTATCTTGATAACATTTCCGGAGTCAGGGTAAAAGAGGCTCTTGATAAGGAATCTTTACAATCAGGTACTGTGTATTTTGCCCCGCCTGATTACCATCTGATGGTTGAATCAAGCAGCATATTAACATTAAGCAATGAAGTACCTGTTAATTACTCCCGGCCCAGCATTGATGTGCTTTTTGAAACGGCATCTTGGGTTTTTGGTAACCGTTTGATCGGGGTTATACTCACAGGTGCCAGTCATGATGGTGCATACGGACTGGCATGTATAGCCGTAAGAGGCGGGTATTGTATCATTCAGGATCCGGCAACTGCATTTGTTCCACGAATGCCCGGTGCAGCACTTGAGCGGGTGAAACCCGACAGTCAGCTACCGGTTGAAAAGATCGGTCCGTTATTGAATTTGCTTGCCGGTTAGTTATTCCCATTCGATGGTTGCCGGTGGTTTGGAACTGATATCATAGACAACCCGGTTGATACCTTGTACTTTATTGATAATATCATTTGACACTCTGCTTAAAAAATCATAAGGCAGGTGCACCCAATCCGCTGTCATCCCGTCAGTGGAAGTTACAGCCCGCAATACCACGGTATTTTCATAAGTACGCTCATCTCCCATCACTCCTACTGAACGGATGGGCAGAAGGATGGTTGCAGCTTGCCATACCTGGTCATACAAACCATGATCTTTAAGTGCGCTGATAAAAATATCATCCGCATCCTGAATCAATCTCACTTTTTCGGGTGTAATACTACCCAGTATCCGGATTCCCAGGCCAGGGCCCGGAAATGGATGACGACCCAAAATCTTATCCGGTATCCGAAGGGCCCGCCCCACTCTGCGGACTTCATCTTTAAAAAGTAATTTCAGCGGTTCAATTACTTTAAGATTCATCAGATCCGGCAGTCCTCCGACATTATGGTGTGACTTGATGGTAGATGACGGACCGTTGACTGAAATTGATTCGATCACATCCGGGTAAATGGTTCCTTGTGCGAGCCATTTGACATCTTTAATTTTCTTTGCCTCTTTTTCAAATACTTCAATGAATGTTTTACCAATTGCCTTTCTTTTCTTTTCGGGATCGGTTAATCCATCCAAAGCTTTATAGAACAGATTCTCCGCACGCACACCCTGCACCTGCAATCCCAGTCCTTTATATGATTCCAGAACCTGTTCAAACTCATTTTTCCTGAGCAATCCATTATCTACAAAGATACATTTAAGATTATCCCCTATTGCCCGATGCAGGAGTACTCCGGCCACCGTACTGTCAACGCCTCCTGAAAGCCCCAACACCACACGGTCATTTCCGAGTTGTGCGGTTAAACCACTGACAGTTGAAGCGATAAAACTATCCGGTGTCCATGAGGGACTGCAACCACAGATAGTGATCACAAAATTTCTGAGTAGTTCCATCCCTTCTGTAGTATGGTACACTTCAGGGTGAAACTGAATTCCATAGGTAGGTTCATTTGTGAGTTGATATCCACCCACTTGTACATCTTTGGTACTGGCGGTAATCTGAAATCCATCAGGAAGGTCCGTAATGGTATCACCGTGTGACATCCATACCTGTGTTCCCTTTGTAATATTCTGAAAAAGCGGATTATCCCGGTCAATAAAATCCAGATTGGCCCGGCCATACTCCCGGTGTTTTGAGGGAAGCACTTCCCCCCCTGACTCCAATGCGATATATTGGGCACCATAACATATCCCCAACACAGGAAATTTTCCCCGGATAGCGCTCAGATCCGGAACCGGAGCTTCACGATCTCTTACTGAATACGGGCTCCCTGAAAGGATCACTCCTTTCACTCCGTCAAATGATCCTATAGAATAGTTATAAGGATGAATTTCACAGTATACATTCAGTTCCCTCACACGCCGTGCAATAAGTTGGGTGTATTGGGATCCGAAATCCAGAATTAGAATTTTATCCATATTAAAAATGTATAAAATTAATGATCTTTTACTTTAACCGACGGAACAGAAATGGTTTGCCCGTCTGATGCTGCAATGGTTGATGGAAAAATCTCTCTTGCCTCATCCAGTAGAGGATCCAGAGATTTATACCGGGCTGAGAAATGACCGATGACCAATTGACCGGCGCGGGCATCACGGGCTATCATAGCCGCTTCACGGGCAGTTGTATGGCGGGTTGCTTTGGCCCTTTCAATATGCAGGTGTCCGTATGTCGCCTCATGATACAATAAAGTAACATCCTGAATAAAACGCACATAATCCGGATTATACCGGGTATCTGAACAGAACGCATAGGAACGGGGAGCAATAGGCGGCAGGGTCAGTTCCCGGTTGGGAATCTTTGTACCATCAGAAGTCACGTAATCCTCTCCCGCTTTTATTCGCAAAATATCTTTGATACCCAGGTTGAATTCCGGGATTTTCTCTTTCCGAATATTCAATTCACGCGATGATTCCCTGAACAGGAAACCCACCGTAGGAATTTTATGATCCAACGGAAAGGAATAAACTTTTAATGATCCGGTATCCAGTAAAAGTGACAGCGTATCATAACGGTGTGTATGAAAAACCAGCGGAAAAAGATATGACTCTCCCTGAGGAGTCATTTGTTTCAACAGAGTTTCTAACTCAGCCGGTCCGTAAATATGTAAAGGCACCTTCCGCCCCATCAGGTTCAGAGA
>JAGHDB010000055.1 GCA_021160155.1 Bacteroidales bacterium
GTCCATAGCTTGGTGTTGCGGTTATAAAATGAGTAACTGGTGCCGGTATGTGAACTGACAGTGGACACCCAGTTTTCACGAAGAATGCAGTTTGATTCAATTTTCATAATTTTATTAAAACCAACCATACGGCCTTTGAGTAAACCACCCAATCGCCTACCCAGAAATCAAATTGGTGATAAGGTTTACTGCAACAGGGGCAAGTGGTATCTTGTGCAATAACCTTTAGCGGAAGGATCAATAAAACTAACAGGGAAATTTGTAATAATCCGTTCTTCCGAATATTTTCCATAACCTGCACGCTTTTGCCGTTTCAAAGGTATGAAAACCATTCGGATTCAAACGCGGAGGGATCAAAAAATGGGGCGCACTTACCAAATAGATTAGCTACATTTGTGGCTATTATGAACGCTTCACCGGTTTCAGAGAAGTGGCTGCGCGCTGCTGTGATCGGCAGCCTTTGGGCTTCGGTTGAAATTATTTTTAGGAATTAGTATTATCAATCGTCTTAATTTTCAGGAGGCAAAGAGGGTATAATAGATGGTTGGAAATTGTACCTTTAGGGCACTGGTAAAAAACAGGTTTAACACACATAATGTATGTATAGGTTTTTTCAACGACGATTCCGTACGCTACTGATAATCAGTTTTATGGGTTATGGCTCCCTGTTTGCTCAGCATACCCGGTTACCTCCGTTTTTTCAGGCCGACTGGAGTTGGGTGGATTCGGTATTTCAATCCATGAGTGACACCGAGCGCATTGCACAACTGATCATGGTTCCGGCCTGGTCAAATCGCGGTCCTGAACATGAACAGGAGATTGAACACCTTATCCGCAGGTATGGTATCGGTGGAGTATGTTTTTTTCAGGGCGGACCGGTTCGTCAGGTCAGAATGGTTAACCGGTTTCAGGCAGCTGCCAGGATTCCGTTGCTGGTGGCTATGGATGCCGAATGGGGGTTAAAAATGCGACTCGACAGTACCACACGGTTTCCTTACCAGATGGCTTTGGGAGCACTTCAGGATGATCAGTTGATCAGCAGAATGGGCCGTGAAATCGGAAGGCAATTAAAACTGGTTGGAGTTCAGATGAATTTTGCCCCGGTATTGGATGTGAATAACAACCCGGCTAATCCGGTTATCAATTACCGTTCTTTCGGGGCCGATCCGGAGCTGGTAGCGCGAAAGGGAATTGCTTATATGAAAGGGATGCAGGAAGAACGGATTCTGGCAACCGGCAAACACTTCCCCGGTCACGGGGATACGGATACGGATTCTCATCTGGCATTGCCGCTGATCAGCCATTCACGTGCGCATCTGAACCGGATCGAATTACTTCCGTTTAATCTGGCGGTTGACAGGGGCATCAGCAGCATCATGATTGCACATTTGCAGGTTCCTGCTTTTGAAGATTCAATCGGTATTCCTACTACTTTGTCGGCGCGGGCCATACAAGGTGTATTGCAGGGGACACTTCATTTTCGGGGATTGAAAGTGACGGATGCGCTGAATATGAAAGGGGTAACCGGTATTTATCCACCCGGTGAACTGGAAGTCAGGGCGTTGCAGGCAGGGAATGACATGTTGGTTTATGTGGAAGATGTCCCTCTGACGATTCGATCGATACGGAAAGCCCTGGCTGACGGAAGGTTACTACCCATGGATATTGAAACCCATTGCAAATTAATCCTGGCAGCTAAATACTGGGCCGGATTGACTACCTGGAAACCGCTTTCAGAAGACCACCTTGTTGAAAAACTCAATTCTCCTGTTGACGATGCGCTGGCGTGGGAACTCACACGTGGGTCTTTGACTGTATTACGCAACAGTGAGGAGTTAATCCCCGTGAAGCATCTTGATTCTCTGAAAATTGCCGTTGTCTCAACCGGGACAGGCAAACCAACGGTTTTTGAAAATCGTATCCGGCAATATACAACGGTAAGTGCTTTTCATATCCCGAATGGTGACTTGCCCGGTAAAGAGCAGGAACTTTTATCCGACTTGACGGATTATGATTTGGTAATTGTGGGAGTTCATGATACCGATCAACGACCGGCGAGACGATTTGGTGTGTCGCCCGGACTCTCCTCTTTTCTTTTGAAGCTGATTCGCCAGAATCGGACAATTGTCAGTTATTTCGGTAACCCGTACGCGTTGCAATACCTGCCCGGAATTGAGGAGGCTGACGGATTGCTGGTTACCTACCAGGAGTCGGAATTAACAAAGGATCTGGCTGCACAGCTGATTTTTGGAGGTATCAGTGCTTCCGGCAAATTGCCGGTCAGCGTGGGATCCTTGTTTCCTGCCGGAAGCGGTGTTTCCACAGATGGTGATGTGCGTCTCTCTTTTGCGCCGGCCGGGGTTGTGGGTATAGATGAACCGGCAGTCAAAAAAAAAATTGATTCAATCTGCCTGAACGGAATAGCCGTAGGAGCTTACCCGGGCTGCGAAGTATTGTGTGCCAGAAACGGCCGGGTATTTTTTCAGGAGTGTTACGGGTATCATACGTACGACTCGATTATACCGGTAAAACCTGCCGATTTGTATGACCTGGCTTCCGTGACCAAAGTCTCCGGTCCGTTACCCCTCATCATGGATCTGTATCAGGAAGATAAGCTGGATCTGGATCAGCCGATGTGGCATTACTGGCCTGATTTCAGGGTCAGGGCCAAACGCGACATGACCGTCAGGGAGGTGTTGGCACACTATGGCAGGCTGAAGGCCTGGATTCCTTTCTGGAAAGACACCAAACGGGTGAACGGTAAGTTTAAATGGCATACATTTCATAAAGACTCTTCTGCAGCCTACCCCATCCGTGTTTCCGAGCATTTGTGGATCTATCGGAATTATGCCCGTAAAATCTACCGGTCGATCAGGCAATCACCTGTGAATGAGAAACGTGAATATGTATATTCTGATTTGAGTTTTTACCTGTGGCCAAAAATTATAGAACGGCTTAGTGGAGAGGATTATCAACAACGCCTGCAGAGAAAGTTTTACCGTCCCATGGGGATAGAAAACATGATGTACGATCCCAGGAGAAAATATTCATTGGATGATATTGTTCCGACTGAAAGGGATACCTTTTTCAGAATGGAACTGATACACGGTTATGTTCATGATGAGGGGGCTGCCATGCTTGGCGGGGTTTCAGGACACGCCGGATTATTCAGTACGGCATTGGATCTGGCCAAGCTGTGGCAGATGTATTTATGGAAAGGTTTTTACGGGGGAAAAGAGTTTATTGATCCGATGGTAGTAAATGAATTCAGTAGCTACCAGTATGCTTCGGATAGTGTCAGAAGGGGTCTGGGTTTTGATAAACCATTGATTGGCAATGCCACACTTCCTCACGATGAGACTTATCCTACATACGGGTGCAGTGCTTCGAGCTTTGGCCATTCGGGATTTACCGGCACTTTTGTATGGGTGGATCCCGAAAACGGTTTGTTGTATGTTTTTTTATCAAACCGGGTATATCCGACGCGTGACAATTCAAAGTTGTATGACATGAATATCCGGACAAAAATATTGCAGATATTATATGACAA
>JAGHDB010000329.1 GCA_021160155.1 Bacteroidales bacterium
CCGTGGGGATATGGATGTGTATGCTCAATATGAGTGACGTAGAGATTGGAATGTTGTTCCCTGAACTGTGCCAGTACTTCTTCGGTTTGATCTTCAGAACCGTCATCTACCACTACTACTTGAAAATCAGGATAAAACTGATTCAGGATCAGGGGAAGGTTCTTCTTCAGGTTTCCGGCTTCGTTGCGGGCACAAATAATGACCGAAACGGGGTCTGTTCCGGATTGTACATTTGCTTTCCGGTACCGGATAATTTTCAGGTAGATAATCAGATAATGATACAGTTGAATGATCCAGGCTATCAGTGCGATTCCTCCTAAAACAATCCAGATAATGTCTGCAGGGGAACTGAAAGAGATGTGAAACAGATTGATAAGAAATAAGCTCATAATCAATGAGGTGAGATAATTACGGTTCGAAGTCGGTTGTCGATCAAAGATAATAAAATCCATATCTTTGCCCTTCAGTTTCTGATATGGAATTCCGTATTTCTCACAAGGATCCTGACAGCCGGGCCAGAACCGGACTGATCACTACGGCTCATGGGGAGATCCCAACACCTGTGTTTATGCCGGTTGGAACTGCAGCTTCTGTTAAAGCAGTTCATCAGCGAGAACTGGAGCAGGATATAAACGCGACGGTGATACTGGGTAATACCTATCATCTTTACCTGCGACCGGGAACAGAAGTCCTTCAACAGGCCGGCGGGCTTCACCGTTTTATGAACTGGGCACGACCGATTCTTACCGATAGTGGGGGCTACCAGGTATTCAGCATGGCAGCCAATCGAAAACTGACCACTGAGGGAGCAAGATTTGCTTCGCATATTGATGGTTCATATCATCTCTTTACCCCTGAAAAAGTAGTTGAAATCCAGCGGGTGATTGGTGCCGACCTGACCATGGCTTTTGATGAATGTACTCCCTATCCGTGTGACCGTCAGCAAGCAGAAAAATCGATGGAGCTGACTCATGGCTGGCTGGCCAGAGGAATCCGTCATTTTGAAAAAACCCAACCGCTTTATGGATATACCCAGGCTTTTCTGCCTATTGTTCAAGGCAGTGTTTATGCCGATCTGAGAAAACAATCAGCCTCCTTTATCGCTTCTCGGAATATGCCGGCTAATGCCATTGGAGGATTGTCCGTTGGGGAACCCGCTGAATTGATGTATGAAATGATCGAATTGGTCAATTCTATTCTGCCTGAGGATAAACCCCGTTATCTTATGGGAGTGGGGACTCCGGTAAACCTGCTTGAATCTATTTCACTGGGTGTGGATATGTTTGATTGTGTCATGCCAACACGAAACGGTCGCAATGGAATGTTATTTACACGAAATGGAATTATACATATCCGGAATGCCAGGTGGAAATTTGATTTTTCCCCGTTTGAACCTGAATCCGGATTGTATGTCGATCAAACTTATTCAAAAGCTTACCTGAGACACCTGTTTGTTTCAGGAGAAAGACTGGCTGCGCAAATAGCCAGCTTGCATAACCTCGGGTTTTACCTCCGGTTGGTTGAAGAGGCCCGGCAAAGAATCCGGGAAGGGAGTTATCATCGTTGGAAACAAAAGATAATACCGGAAATAAGTAACCGTTTATAAATCATGCTGAAGGTAATCGACTACTATATCATCCGAAAATTTCTGGGTACCTTTTTCTTTGCCCTCGGTTTGATTATACTGGTATCCATTATCTTCGATTTTTCAGAACGGGTGGATGATTTTATTGAAAAGTCGGCTCCCATGCATGCCATAATCTTTGATTACTACCTCAATTTCATCCCCTATTTTGCCAACCTGTTCAGTTTTTTATTTGTATTCATTGCGGTAATCTTTTTTACCAGTAACCTGTCGACACATAGCGAAATTAAAGCCATCTTATCTACCGGAGTCAGTTACCACCGTTTTATGCTACCCTATTTCATCTCCGCATTATTAATAGCTGTAATCACTTTTGTGATGGCGCATTACCTGATCCCTTATGCGAATGTGGGACGGCTTAATTTTGAGGATAAATACATTAAAAAGACCTATGGAACTCCGCCAAGAAATATCCATAAGCAAATTGCCCCCGGCGTATTTATTTATATGGAATCATATAACTCCCGAAGTGATTTTGGTAGTAAATTTTCCATGGAGCGGTATGAGAACGGGAAACTGGTGTCGAAATTAATGGCGGATTATATCCAATACGACTCTATCAATAAAAGCTGGAGAATCCGTAACTACTGGATACGTAAAATCAATGGTATGAAAGAGACCGTGGTGACAGGTGTCTCAATGGATACCACACTGAATATGTGGCCAAAGGAGTTTAAACAGAGGTCGAATGTGGTAGAGGCCATGACCACACCTGCTCTGAAACGTTTCATTCACAGAGAATTGATCCGCGGGCACGGAGATGTCTATTACTATATTGAATTATACCGGCGAACTGCTTCGGCATTTGCAGTTTTTATACTTACCCTGATAGGAGTTACACTCTCCTGTCAGCCAATCCGTGGCGGCAGAGGTATGC
>JAGHDB010000225.1 GCA_021160155.1 Bacteroidales bacterium
AAAGTGGTTGCGGGTTGCCGGTTTTTCTGATCTCAACAGCACGGGCATGAGCTTCCAAACCTTCGGCACGTGCCAGTTTTGTTACAGACATACTGATAGATTGAAGGCCTTGCGGAGATAATTCCTGGCAGGTCATGCTTTTCATAAATGAGGTCAGGGAGACCCCGCTGTAAGCTTTTGCAAATCCGGATGTAGGCAGGGTATGGTTTGTTCCAGAAGCATAATCCCCGGCGCTTTCCGGTGACCAATGCCCCAGGAAAATTGACCCGGCATGCCGGATCTGTCCGGCCACGTCTGCATAATCATCCATGGCAATGATCAGGTGTTCGGGGGAATACCGGTTGACCATCCGGATCATTGCATCCCGGTTGGAGAGCACCACCATGTAACTTGATGATAATGAACTGAATATCAAATCCTTTCTTGGAAGTGTTTCTACCTGTCGGTTGATTTCAGCCTGTACTGCACGGGCAGTATCCTCCTGATCCGTGAGGAGCAAAACCTGGCTGTCACTACCGTGTTCAGCCTGAGACAACAGGTCGGCGGCAATATAAGAGGGATGACAGGTGCGGTCTGCTATAATAGTAACTTCAGAAGGACCGGCCGGCATATCGATGGCTACCCCCTCACCGGCTACCCATTGTTTAGCCAGGGTGACCCAGGAATTTCCCGGTCCGAAAATCTTGTCGACTTTCGGAACAGATCCGAGTCCGTATGCCATACTGCCAATTGCCTGTACTCCTCCCAACCGGTATAGTTGTGTTATTCCGCAATAATGTGCAGCATACCGGATAGCCGGATCAATCTCACCATGATCATTACCCGGTGTACAAAGAATGATTTCGGTGCATCCGGCAATTTGCGCAGGCAAGGCCAGCATCAGCACGGTAGAAATTAACGGTGCCGTTCCACCCGGTACGTACAATCCCACTTTCTCCACGGGAACCCAACGCTGGCGACAGGTAATCCCTTTGGATACCTCAACGGCCAATTCTTTGGGTCGTTGTGCTTCGTGAAAAGTTTGAATGTTCCCGGCTGCCTGTGCAATGGCCTCTTTCACAGCAACAGGCACCCGGTTGCCGGCCTCGTTCAATTGCTGTTGGCTGATCTGTGCCGGTTCGGGCAGATAACCGTCATACATTCGGGTCATCTCCAATACGGCTTTCCATCCCCGGTTTTTCAGATCCTTCATAAGATCAGCCACTTGTTGCTCCTGCACGGGATTTCGCAGTGAAGGCCGCTTCAGGATGATATTCCAGTCGCTCTCTTTCGGATTAACGATCAATTCCATCACCATCCGGTTTGAATTAAACAATCATTTTTTCAATCGGGATCACCAGAATACCCTCTGCACCCACTTCCCGGAGTTGATTGATGACACTCCAGAACTGCGATTCACTCAATACCGAATGAATCGAGCTCCATCCCGGTTCAGCAAGAGGCATCACTGTCGGACCTTTCATTCCGGGCAGGATGCGGCATATCTCATTAATCCGGTCATTAGGAGCATTCAAGAGGATATATTTATTATCCCGTGCAGCGAGTACCGCACGGATCCTGAAGAGGAAATCTTCAAGCAATACCTGTTTTATATGACTGAGTTTTGGAGAAGACACCAGTACGGCTTCAGATTGCATCACCACTTCAACCTCTTTCAATCCATTACTGATCAGCGTACTTCCTGAAGATACAATATCCAGGATACCGTCTGCCAGTCCGATTGCCGGAGCAATCTCCACAGACCCGTTCAGTTCATGGATCTCAGCATGGAGATTATGCCGTTCCAGATAGTTGCGTAAAATATTCGGAAATGAGGTTGCAACCCGTTTTCCTGAGAACCAACCAAGATCGTCATAATTTATCTCCTTTGGAATAGCCAGACTTAAACGACACCTGCTGAAACCCAGACGCTGAATTATTTCCAGATTATTCCCGGATTCAACCAGTACATCTTCTCCGATAATCCCGGCATCCGCAACCTGATCTCCTACATACTGCGGAATGTCATCATCACGTAAATAAAGAATTTCAAGTGGGAAAGATGAGGAGTAGGCCAACAGGGTTCGCTTGCCGTTGGTCAGATGCATACCGGCTTCTTTCAGCATAGTAACAGAATGTTCACTCAAACGGCCGGATTTCTGAATTGCAATTTTTAATGTGTTCATAATAAGCATAAAAAAAGAGGCTTGCAGAACTGCAAGCCTCTTCCGTTTTTCTTCGGTTTATCTTACGCGTCTGCAAAGGTTTTCCACCTCATAACATGATGATGATGATGAAAATGCCGATGCAGATTGTTTGTCATAGCCTCTTTAATTGAAAGCACAAAGATACAGGCTTTCTTTGTTTATCTCCAATTTTTTTCACATTCATTTGTCAAAAAGTTGATAATTATTGTCTTAACCCATTGTGTTTTTATAAGATCCATGTTATTTTTGACCTGCAGGAAAGTCTATTGATCTAAACCTAATGAGAACCATCTATTGGCTTGGATGTTTTCTGTTGGTTATACCGGTAGCAGTGTTGTCAAACAACCCTAATACCGACACCGACAGCCTTAAAGCAGAATTAAAAAAAGCCGGACCGGTTACGGAGCGTATCCGGATCATGAATCAATTGGCCTGGGCTTACCGCAATTACCAACCCGACTCAGCTATCTTTTACGGTAAAACAGCATTGAAACTGGCCAGGAATTCCGGTCATGACGAATATCAATCCGAAACTCTCAGTTTTATCGGGTTGGCCTATCGTACGATCACCGAATACGACAGCAGTATGAACTATTTCCGTGAAGCCCTGAAATTGGCAGAGAAAAGACACGATACCATTCAAATTGCTTACGGTCATAACAACATCGGTGGTATGTACAGGCTGAAAAGCGCCTATTTTCAAGCCTTAAACCATATCCTTAAGGCCTACCATCTGTTTGAGCAGGTTAATGATCGCCAAGGTATGATTTACTGTGCTGTCAACCTGGGGGTTTTATACCGTTACCAACATGACTATCAGCAATCGTACAAGTATTTAAATGAGGCGATGGCATACCGTAAAAAGCATGGTGATGAACGCGGACTTGCCACAGTGTATTCGCTGCTGGCAGAAAATTACTTTGAAGAACAGCGTTATCATGAAGCTATGAAATATTACCGGTTGGCGGGGGATATCTTCGCTGCATCGGGTGGTTCTTTCGAGAAAGCTGCCAATTTGAACGGAAAAGCAGGAGTCTATTTTGCTGAAGGCAAAACAGATACAGCTTTAAAATATCGTCAAAAAGCATTAATGCTGGCTGCATCGATTGATGCCCACGATCAGGAGATCAGAGCTTTAATCGGACTAGCGAAAATTGCTGCCAGGAACCGGCAATTCGATCAGGCGATCATGCTGGATCAACAGGCAATTCAAAAGGCCAAAACCTATCATCTTGAAGACCGCCTTTTGGAAGGGTGGCTGACCATGACCCATATCTGTACAGAAAGCGGAGATCCGTCAAAAGCACTGACTGCATACCAGTCATACGTAGCTCTGAAAGACACGATTTTTAACAATGAAAAGAACTGGCAGTTGACCGAGCTTCAAACTGCTTTTGAAACCCATCAGAAAACAGTTCAGCTCAATCAACAGCAACAGGAAATTCAGGCACAAAAAATCCGGATCTGGTTTCTGGTGAGTGGTATGATATTGATTCTCACTGTTCTTGTTTTTCTGTATTTTTATTATAGCAATAAGCTGAAGATGACCAGAATCTTAAAGCATGAAAAGCAAAAAGTTGACCAACAAAAAGAGACATTATTACACCTGAATAAAACCAAAGACGATCTCATGGCCATTATTGCCCATGACCTGAGAAATCCTTTTCAGGCGATGTTGGGATTGTCAGAAGTACTGTATGAAAATGAAGAACTCCAGCATCTTGAAACGGTTAAAAAACTTGCCGGTAAATTAAACCAGACCGCCGAATCTGCTTATACTTTTCTTGAAACTCTCCTTAACTGGTCAAAAGTTCAATTCAACCAGGGTCATCTTGAAAAGCAACCGGTAAATATTGAAGAAGTGATCGATCATACTTTCAAGTTATTCGAGTATGATGCAAATGAGAAAAAAATCACGCTGAATAAAGTGCTGAGCCATAAAAAAACTCTTTTATCTGATGAAAATATTTTATTTACGGCCCTGCGTAACCTGGTAAGCAATGCAATAAAATTTACACCCCAAGGAGGATCAATCACCATTCATTCACGTGATGAGACGGATAAAATTTGCATTGACGTAACAGATACCGGCGTGGGTATCGCTGCAGAAAATCTGGATAATATCTTTGATAAATTGCCCACCGTGGCTACGCAGGGGACCAATCACGAGAGAGGAACCGGATTGGGCCTCAGTTTATGTCGTAATTTCATAACCCTGGCCGGAGGTACAATATCCGCACAAAGCCACCCCGGCAAAGGCAGCACCTTTACCATATGCCTGCCGATCCTGTAAAGGGAGGTGTCCCGTTTCCTCCTACAGCACCCGCACCCGGATATTCCGGAATCGGACTACCGACCCGTGACCCAGGAACCCAATATGACCCGTGGTACGTTTCAGCCCCGGATGCTGATTGTGGTCCATTGTTCCGTTTTTACTCGCCTCATGAATATCTCCATCCACAATCACGGTTCCGTTCAAAGTGACTTTCACATGGTTTCCCCGGACAAATATTTCCTCTTCATTCCATTCTCCAACCGGTTTTAAAAATCCTCTCCGGGCAGGGATCACACCATATACCGATCCGTGGTATTGATAGGGTTGCAAATGAGCATAGATGGGAGCCGTATTATCCAGCACCTGTATCTCCATACCCACGTAAGCTGCATCCCCCTTGAGCGGAGCACGTATCCCGATACCATTATTGGCTCCGGGAGTCAGCTGAAATTCAAACCGAAAGGCGAAATTGCCATACTCTTTTTCGGTATACAGATTTCCGTGACCGCCTCCTTTGGGTTCGATCACGATCACCCCGTCTTTAACTGAATAATCGGTTTTATTACCCACCCAACCGTCGAGATTTTTACCGTTAAACAGGGCCACAAAGCCATCGGCTTGTTCTTCAGGTGTTAAATTATACGTTTCACTATGAATCTCCTTTACATATATATCCCTGAAGGCCAGGTTAGTACCATGTGCCTGCAGTTCAATCGGTCCCGACGGAAAAATCGGCAGCGTACGATCCCAGTAATTTTCAAGAATCACATTATCCACTACACGCTCCCCGTTCAATTCAACTGTCACACGGTCACCAATCATCCGGATAAAGAAAGTATTCCATTCTCCAACCTGGTTATCAGCAACTTTTGCAGGTTTAGAAGGATGTTTCTGATTATTGTATAATCCGCCCGATCCCACCTGGGCACCTACTTCAATACGTGATGTATCCCATATCTGAACCTGTGGTGTTCCTCTTAGATAAATTCCACTGTCACCCCCTTTAGTAATCCGCCAGTCTACCCAAAGTTCAAAATCTCCATATTTTTTCACGGAACAGAGGTTTTTATATCCTTTACCGGTAAACCGGATCTCACCATTAGCAACCGACCAGTTCTCGGGCACCAGTGCGTCTGCTTCTTTCTGTTGCCGAGCCAGTTCTTCAGGAGTCATTTTAGCCCGTGCAATCGGATTTTTCACCAAGCCTTGCCATCCCGAAAGATCTTTTCCGTTAAACATTGACACAAAACCTTCCGCTTCAGGCATGGCGTGTAACCAGTTGCGGATATTCTCTTTGGCATACTGGCTATCACGACCGGAAATTACCGGGATACATTTGTTCAGTATTTTGCGCACCAGCGACCCATACATCCCATTGCGGGTGCCCGAGGGAGGTAATGCTATTTTGCTGGCAGTCCAGGCCGCACTACTTTGAACTTCGGGATTTGCATCATCTAAAAAGTGAGCTACATAAACCAGTGCCGGAAAAATTTTAACCGGTTCGAGTGCTTTCAGCACCTGTTCTTTCATACCCGGATCGTCCGCTTTCAGCATGATCTTTCTCAGTCGCAACAATTTCTGTTCAGGAGTAATAGAAGCTTTTTGAATCAGTCGTACATAAGCAGCAAAGGCTTCTTTTTTATACTTTTTTGATCCCTTCGAAACAATATTATATAGTTGCGTGGCCGCAGCCGGATTTTTCCATTGCGTCAGTGCTTTAAAAGCCTGCTCTTTCAGTGCCCGTCTCTGGTGATTGAATACATCTCCTACCAGGTTCAGGGATTGTGTGCCACCGATCCGGGGTAATACCCCGAGGATCTTTGGTCGTATTTTTTTATTTTCATTATAAGCCTTCAGAAACGGCGCGCTCCTTTCACCGGGTGATTTGATTCCGTTGGCAGCTTGTACCAGTGCCTGTTGAACAGCAGCAATATGTGACTCTTCACCGGTTTGGTCAAGCAATTGTATCAGCTGATCCAGTTTTTCCCTGCTACTTACTGCGGGCAATGCTTTAAAAGCCGCATCCGAAACCTCAGGGTCTTCATTGGAAGTTAATGCCAGGATCCGGTTAAACTGACCGGTCGCTCTGCGGGCAGCGATAATCCCGATCAAAACCGGCTTTCCCTGATCCGGCATCTGATCCAATGCAGTCGCAATTGCCGGAACCTCTTTCAGTCCGCATAAAGGCAACAATAACTGTTCAGCGTGAACGATTTCCGCTCCCTGGCCCTGCTTCAGAAAATCCAATACAGAGGATAACGCTTTTTTACCCAAAAGTTTTACATACGCATCCATTGCAGCCGACCGGACCACAGGACTCTGATCTTTCAGGCTGGCTTTAATATCGGGAATGGCAACCGGATTCTGCATTTCTCCCAGAAAGTCAATGATTTCTGCAGCCACCCGGGGATCAGATTCTTTTGCCTTTTTCATCCACTGGCGAATAGCTGCAATATCGTTAATCTGACGAGCATAACGCAGAGCTCCGGCCCGGTAATCAGGTCGCGGATCATCCATCGCCTTTAGAAGGACGTGTAAAGCCTCGTATCCAAAATGATCCGTCAGCAAACTCATTCCGGATAATCCATAGGTGTAATTATCCTCCCGTGTACACTCTTTCACTATCATGTAAGCAATCCGGCGGGCCCGGTTGATCTCTCCGTTCGCGGCCAGGTGATCCGTATAGGAGACCAGCGATCTCATAGCTCCCGACGGATCGGTTGTAAATTTGACATCACGGGCAGTCCGGATCATAAACTCAGCCGACTCAGGGGATCCGATTTTCGCCAGTGCCCACAACGCTATCTTTCGCATCTGCGGATCATCCGAAGCAGCCAGTTTGCGAATCTCAGCCTCGGCACAGGGAGAAGCATATACTCCCAGTGCTTTGACGATCTTCAATTTACACGGAGCGTCAACCTCAGCCAATGCTGTTTTCAAAGCATGTTGAGCGGCATGATTATTCAGACCCACCAATGCCTGTGCTGCATAGTCGCAGAGTTTGGGGTCATTCAGGTAGGCCGCAATAGCCGGAACCACCTCCTCATGACCGAAAAATTTAAGATGGTATAAGTAAAACGACTTGACCAGCGGGTCCGTAGCCTGGTCAAGAGCTTTGATAAAAACTCCGGATACCAGTTGACGCTCCCGGTCTTTACCTTCACGACCCACATACAGGGCTAATCCGTTTAACGCGTAGCGAACCCGCGTATCATCTCCCGTTCCGGGAGGAACAACCATTTTGGTAAATTCCATCAAGCCACTTTCTCCCAACGCCAGCATCTCTTCAACTACCCGGTCACGTTGTTTAAGGTCGTGAGCAGGCACCTGATTAAGGATATCCGCAACTTTTGTCTGTAACAATCTGACGTCCTGTGCCGTCAATGAGGAGCTGACCAGCAGCATTCCTAATAAAAAAATAGTAACTATTCGTTTCATCACTGTATCTTCTAAATTCTTTAGTCTTTTAGTTTCATCAAAGGCTCCATGGTCCACGCATGGGCTGCCAGATCATCCGGTTGGCTTCTTCATCGTCAATAAACTCCTGTTTCACCGGATCATAATGTAATGTTCTGCCCAATCGAACCGCGATAACCCCGAGGTTCACCAGGGTAGCCGAACGGTGGCCGTTCTCTTCATTCAGTGCAAACTTTTTCCGGGTTTTCACCGATTCGGTAAACGTGGTGATCTGTGGTTCAGGATCCGGTAAAGTTTTAATAAATGACTGCAGATTAGGAATATTCGACCGGAATCCGCGATATATTTTTCCATTCGGACCTTCAATATAGGCGGCATCTTTATCACGGTTTTCCCCATCCAGAATAATCTGGCAACCGTCTGCATAAGTATAGGTAATCCGTCTCCATGATCCTACTGCATCGGGATGTTGTTGGGGAGCATCCACTTCAACGAGGGTCGGACTGGTATCATCTTTATTAAGCATATATTGAACCGGGTCGAGATAATGCTGCCCCATATCCCCGAGTCCACCGCCATCATAATCCCAATATCCGCGGAAAACAGCATGAACTCTTGCAGGATTATAGGGTTTGTATGGTGCCGGTCCGAGCCAGAAATCATAATCAAGGTTTTCCGGAACAGGCACCGGTTTCAGGTTTTTCTTGCCACTCCAGTAAAATTTCCAGTTATAACCCGTTACTCCGCTGACTGTCACTTTAAGCGGCCATCCCAGTATACCACTATCTATCACCTTCTTCAGAGGCTTCACATCGGTGCCCAATCCGTAAAAAGTGTCTTTAAAACGGAACCAGGTATTGAGCCTGAACATTCTGCCATGCCGCTTGACGGCTTCAATTACCTTTATACCCTCACCAATAGTCCGGGTCATTGGTTTTTCACACCAAATATCTTTACCTGCCTCGGCAGCTGCAATAGAGATCAGTCCATGCCAGTGAGGGGGTGTGGGAATATGCACAATATCAATATCCGGACGTGCCAGGAGCTCACGAAAATCATGGTATCCGTCCACACCCGGCCCGGCAAGTTGCAGTGCACTATCCAGATGTTTCTGGTCGACATCGCAAACGGCAAGCAACCGGGTACCTTCATATTTAAAATGACCACGACCCATACCTCCTACCCCGATAATTCCTTTGGTCAGTTGATCACTGGGAGGAGTATATCCCGGTCCTCCTAAAACGTACCTGGGGATAATGGTCAGGCCAACCACTGAAACTGCAGTGCTTTTCAGGAATTTTCTCCTGCTAAGAGATGTTTTGTCTTGCATATTATATTATGTTTTTTGGTTTAACCGGATCATATTCGTTCTGTAATTTTACGCACCAGTTTGCTTTCGCTGAAAAACTCCCTGGCAATCACACGAAGCACGGTATATGACGGGATGGCGATCATCATCCCCAGGATCCCGCCCAGTGAAGCAGCGATCATGATCACGATAAAGATTTCAAGGGGATGTGCTTTAACCGACCCGCCCAGAATTACCGGTTGAAAAACCACATTATCAATAATTTGTGTGAATTCCATTGCGATAAAGATAAAAATCAGCCGGGGAATTAATTCTGTCTGAAGTTCCATAGGCATGCTTACGGCAGTTCCAATTGCCAGTCCGAGCAGTATCCCGATCAACGGGCCTACATAAGGGATTACATTTAACACACCGGCGATCAATCCGATAGTCAAGGCATGATTAATTTCCAGACCCACCACAGACAATCCGGCGGTATCGAGAATAATAATCCCTGTGGTCTGGAGCACAATACCGATAAAATATCTTTTCAGCAAGCGACTGATTGAAGAGATAGCGTTACGGATTCCCTGCTCACGATCTTCAGGGAAGAAGAGCACCAATCCATCCTCAAAAAGTTTTGATTCTTTCATAAAGAAGAAGGAGATAAACGAGATGGAGAAAAAGGCCACAAACAGGTTGCCTAAAGTACTGGCAATATGTCCCATAAACTGTGTTACCCGGGCCAACCCGATAAATCCCTGTACCTGACCAATGGCCCATCCTTCGAGACTGAACGGTTCACCCATCAGATTATATTCATTGATAAAAGCCTCGATACGAAGCATAGGTTGACGCAGACTGTCCCATATTTTATCCAGATCCAGATTAGAAAAATACTTGAACTCGGTCGCCAGCAGGGGAACAAAGAATCTGAAAAACAAAAAGATAACCGTCCAGATCAGGATCAGCGTAATAAGCGAACCGATCCAGCGGGGAATATGTTTTTTCAGAATCCGGATTTTACTGATCAGATTGACGAGGGGTTCTCCGATCATGGAGATCACAAATGCCAGCAAGACGTAAATCACGATATTCCGGAAGAACCAGATACCAAATACCGCAGCCACCAATAAAAAGGTAAACAATATCCACCGGATGGTATTGGTCATATAGGGACGAATCGACATGCCCCTAAGTTAATGAATTATCAAATATGGATAAACAAATAACTCGGTCAATCCCCATACCAGCCAAAGAAGCAGTGTCCACACCAGGTGTTGTGTGATATGCAGATACTGTTGAAGCCGTATTCCCTGCACGCGACGAACAAAGACCACCAATATGATCCGTTCAAGGTAGTAGGCCAGCACAGTGGCCAGAGCGACACCCCGAATACCCCAGAAACGTACCAGGATCAGACTTAATACTATGTTTACGGTCAATTCGATAGCTGATGCCGTCATAAGGATCCGGGTTTTCTCATAGGCAATCAGGATGGTTTGAGGAAACAATAAACGACTGGTTACCAACAACAGATACAGGTTAAACACTCCGGCACTTTCAACAAATCCCTGTTTAAACAGTAAAGGGAAAAGAAAATAGCTGGTGATCATCAGGATCAGGGTCATCGGAAACATCCAGGAGATCATTTGAGACGAACGCTGTTTCAGTTGTTGCAGCGCCTCTATTTGGCCGATCTTTTTAAACTGCGGCACCAGTGCATTGCTTAAGGCATGCGCCAGCAGGGCCACCAGGGGCAGTTCACGGGCACCATAGCGGAAAACAGCGAAAACTCCGGCATTATAACGGGCTGATACGATGAAACCATCCACATATTGTGCCGATCCGCTTAACAGTACACTAACGGCAATAGGTAATCCTGTACTCAGGTGCTTTTTCCAGAAAGGGATGGATATCTGCCATTTCCCTTTACGGATCACCAGGAGCAACATCCAGATAAATCTAAAGCAGCCTGCCACCAATAATCCATATAAAACGGCATGAATATCCCCGGATAAAATGGCCGGAAGACCCACGGCAATAATCTGAAAGCCATAAGCTAAAAGACCATAATATAATAGTATCCGGGTACGACCGTTCATTACATACCAGTATTCAACCAGTGTGGAGGGGGCAAATAAAACCAGGTAAAGCATAAGCCATCCCAACAGGTCGGCAGGTAGTTGCTGATCCAGTAATTGTTGCAGAAGCGGGTGCAGTAACCACAGTACCAAAGCAGCCAACACAGAAAATAAAAAGAGCAGTAAAGCTGCATTAAAAAGCTCAGGGGAAGCATCCCGGCGGCTGATTGCAGCAGGCAGAAATCCCTGTATTAACCCGGTCAGCCAAAAGAAAGTCACCACCCCGGCAAAGAAGAGAAATACCTCATAGATTCCGATCTCTGCCCGTGAAAATCCAATTTGCGGCAATAAAATTGCCACGATCAATACAGAACCATACCGAAACAGTTGAAACAACTGGAGTCCGGAAAGTATATCAGGCTTTAAGATATGGCGCCAGCGGACCGGCAATATCAATTGAATTTTATGGGATTGCTTACTTTTTGTTTGAGCAGGGCCAGGTTCAGCACTTCAGCTACTGTTTGCACATAATTAAATTTTAATCCTTTAAGAT
>JAGHDB010000137.1 GCA_021160155.1 Bacteroidales bacterium
TAATAATGTAGTCAATCCCCGCTTCGGGGGAAGTTCCGGCGGGATGACCATCATCATGAATTAATCCATCATATGAAAGCAATTTATCTGATCCGGCATGGTGAAAGCCGGCAGGCCTTTGAGATCAGGGAAACTGAAATTCCTAAAGCCGGTAAAAATGAAGTAGTTATCAAAGTTAAAGCATCCGGATTGAATTTTGCCGATGTGATGGCCCGAAGGGGATTATACCAGGATGCACCTCCCTTGCCATCGGTATTGGGATATGATGTTGCCGGCACTGTTTTTGAAGTGGGCTCAGGCGTTCAAAATCTGAAGGTTGGGGATGAAGTGCTGGCTATGACCCGGTTTGGCGGTTATGCCGAATATGCCAAAACACAAGCATCCGGCGTAGTTCCCATCCCCGAAGGATTTTCGCCTGCCCATGCTACCGCCCTGGCTGTCCAGGCCCTGACCGCTTACTATGCAGCAGGATATATGATCCGCCTGAATCCGGGCGATAAAGTACTGGTACAGGCTGCCTCCGGAGGAGTAGGCTCAATTATCGTGCAACTGGCCAAACACCACGGCTGTACCGTATTTGGTACGGCTTCCACCGGTAAACAGGAGTATCTGCGAAATCTGGGTGTCGACCATCCCATCGACTATACCCGGGAAGATTTCTATACCGCAGTGCGACAAAAAGCGGGACAAAAAGGAGTGGATGCGGTCTTCGATAACCTCGGAGGCAAAGCCTTCTCCCGGGGATTAAAATTACTGGCCCCCGGCGGTAAACTGATCACTTACGGAGCTGCATCCATGAACAAAGGGAAAAAATCAGGCATGATCAATACCCTCAGAGTCGCCTGGGGTTTCGGATTTCGCTCGCCGGTCTCATTGATCGGAAAATCCCAGTCGATCATCGGAGTCAATATGCTCCGCATTGCCGATCACCATCCCGAAATCCTGAAACAGTGCATGCAGGAGGTTATAAATCTTACCAAACAAAAAGTTATCCGCCCGTCACTGAGCCAAACATTCCCGGCCAACCAAATTGCCGAAGCACATGACTTTCTCGAACAACGAAAATCCAGAGGCAAAGTAGCCTTGCTTTGGGATAATAACTGACGTAGCATTTATACTGTTTGCGGCAACACTGCGACCAGGGATTTACGACGTTTGCAAGGGCTCAAGGCTTCCTCCTCCTCTTTGCCCATTGGGTTGCCTGTTGTTTCAGATCCCTGATTTTCTGCCGGTGTGCCTGAAAAACCGGAGCCTTATTCTCTGCAAAAGGCGCTTCGGGCCAATCCCACTGATCCGTTCGAAAAGGAGGAACCGGGATCACCTGCTCCAGATGCTCTCCGTTAACCAGATTTCCTAACGGATTCCGTGCCCAGGCATAACGAACGGCTACCGGTTTCGAAACCTGTTTACAATGAACCACCAGTTGGGACTGGTCTGACTGATCACGTCCGCGATCATCTTTGCCCACCACCAGATATTCTGCTTTTGCCGGGTAAAAATGCCGGTCAGCCCCGGCAATAGCCATTCCCTCTACCGGTCGCCCGTCATGAGTCACCACCTTCCGGTCAAAACCGATAATCATCTGATGATCCTTGCTTGTCACACGATTGGGCAGTGCCGGTTTCCATCCGAAATCATATCCGTATTGTGTAGCCAGCGCCCATCGGGCCATACGTTCTCCCAATTCAACTTTTTTAAAAGGATGATACCAGTGCACCTGCTGATCATAAGCGCTGACAAATCCAACATCCGGAAGATCCAGATAAGCTTTTAATTGCGCTTCGCGGATATAACAGCCGGCATCTACCATCCGTATTTCAAAATTATCCAGCGTTTGCGGTTCCCCGCCGGCACTCAGTTCGATGATCCCAAATGGAAGCGATGCATTGTTGAAAGTGGCACGCCATTGCCGGATCATCAACTCCAGATTTTGCCCGTACAGTTTTGGTCGTGCATCTCCTAATGCATTGTTGAATCCCTGATGAAAAAGGATCCCTTTCACAGAGAGTCCGCCGAAAATCCCCAGCATCCCGTTATAGGAAGCCCCCGGATTGTTACGGTCTGAAGCTTTTGCCGTATCCGCCCGGATGCGTGCATCCCACAGATCGAGTAACCCCCGGTTCCTGTCAATGGTTTTCAACTGATCCCTGCTGACCCACGCCTCCACGGTGGTTCCACCCCACGAAGCATCAATCAGTCCAATTGGTATCTGGGTAGCCATATATACCCTTCGCCCGAAGATATAACCCAATGCAGAAAAAGTGGGTACCGTTTCAGGCGAACAAACCATCCAGTATCCTTTCAGATCATAACGGCCATACCATCCATTCCATTCATTCAGACGGGGAAAATCATCCAATAAAACCGGTCTCGCCTTGGCCGGTATCGTCATCAACCGGATCTCCGGAAAATGGGCCGAAGCAACCTCTTCATCCCCATGATAGATCCGTTTCAGATCGAACTCCATATTTGACTGGCCACCCAGTATCCAGACATCCCCCACCAACACATTCTGATAGATTACTGCCTCTCCTTCTGAGGTTACCTTAAACAACCCGGGAATCCTGCTGACTGCCATTGGGTCAAGTATTACTTCCCATTGACCATCCGGCTGCACAACAGTATTTTTTTTCTGACCGGCAAATTCAACCGTGACCTCTTTCCCTACATTCGCCCAACCCCAAACCCTGACAGGTTGGTCGCGCTGCAATACCATATTGTTGTCAAAGATGTGGTGTACCCTGAGCTGTGCCTGTAAAGTGCTGTTCCACATCAGGAATACTCCCGTCATGAAACTTATTAACAGAATTTTGTAAAATAACCTTCGATGATGTGTGTTCATTTCAATGAGTAATTTTTAAATGTATTTTTTCGGTTGCCGTAAGTTTCATCCACACGGCCAACATTGGCGATCCATCCATGTCATAAGTGACCCCCTGCCGGAGATTCTCTCCCTTGATTATTTCTCCGTTTACCAGCACCCGCAAAGCATTATTGCCACCCCAGTCGCGTATGATAAATGCAGGATTGACAACAGGGTGAGTTATTGATCCGTTTATCGAAAATGAAAGTTTCCGGTCGAGAGCCGTCATCATGAAAGCCCGCTGGCTCCGGCTAAAACCTTCAAAAGAAAAACCTTCAATATCTGTTAACTCAGGTGGATGATTCCACATTCTGGCTAATGGAACCAGGTGGGTAACCGGTTGATCGGTCAATCCATAGAGGATACAATTCCCCAGATGATACACTTCACTCCCACCGCCCAGGGCAGCATGGGTAAGGCGGTCGTTATCAACGGCATAGCGTCCGTCTGAAGGCATTTGTGATACCGGCCAGTGGTTCCAGGGACCGGCAAATGGGTCGGGTGTATAAGCCGATTGCTCTGAACGCCCCCAGGTTCTGATGTGTTCTCCATCGGGATAGATCAGAAAAACTTTATACTTCGATTTAAGATTAACCAAGGCAATATTGGCATCCGTCAACGGATTTCGAGGCACTCCGTTAGTGCCTTCCCAGGTCAAATCGGCTTCTTCGCCTTTTAGATTAGCTACAGAAAGTGCCTGAAGGTGGATATTATCCAATGCACCGGTCCCGGGCTGACTCAAAAACTGGATATCCTGCCATCCTCCCTCCCCGTTTTGATATACTACATAGCGGGTGGCCGTAGCATCAGGATAGATATAATAATATTCATCGGTCCAGTGCCGTGCAGTGGGAAACAGGTAACCAATATCCACAGAGGCATACCGCCAGTGAACCACCACGCGGGCCGGTGTGTTTTCAAGGATCCTGACATAAGCGTACCGGCACTCTTTATCAGACATGTGCTCTGAGCACCCATGCGGCCCGCCGGTCTCCAAACTCTGATCGGCCATCCATTTGTTGTTTTCGGTGACCCATCCGGCTCCCCCGTTGGTACCCTGCCAGAATACCACGCTAACCGGAGCCCGGTCAAATTTGATCACTACATCGGGCCGGTCGCCTGAGCGCCAGAGATTATCCCATAAGTCATGGTACTTTAAAACCGTACAGGTAGCCCCGAAAGAATCTGAGACTCCCGGCTGTCCGGGGAGAATTCTCTGTTCCAGATCCGGGTTGCTGATCTCCCGGTCATCCGGCCTGAGCCACCGGTAAGAAGAAGCAATCTCTTCAGTACTGAGCAGTGTATCATAGATTTTTACCTCATCGATCAATCCCTCCAATCCATAGATGCGGGGTAAATTGTTTAACGGTCCACGTACCGGATCAGAAACGCGACCCGGGGTATTATTCAAACCGATCAAAAGATCCGTACGGGGTACCCGGATGGTTCCGGTGACCGGTTGGGATCCGCATTCCCTGCCATCCAGAAAAAGCCGCATCATACCATCTCCATAAGAGCCGGCCAGATGAGTCCAGCGGTAAGTTGCAATTTTCTCCGGCCCTCTCAGCACTTTGTCATTCACTATAAATACCGGGTGTCCATAAGGATCTATTCCCAGATAATATCCCTGACCCTTTTCACGTGGATCGGTTTTCCCGTAACGGTCTTGCGTACCCTGCTGAATGGGACCGGGATCCATGATCGATTGATGTACTACCGGCGCCCAGTTCCAGGGATAAGCCCCCAGAACCACCCAGGCCTCTACGGTGAGTTGATCCTTTATTTCCGGTGCTCTTGAAGCCGGACAAACAACAACCGAATGATAGCCATCAAACGCCAGAGCAGTACCTGAAACACCCTGTTTCCATAAAGCACAGTTTCCATTGACACGACAAATCCATCCACTTTCTGTTTCAAGAGTCAGGTCACGATCTTCAAAAGGCCTGACCCTGAGGCCCTCATCCATTTTCCACCAGGCAACAGGCTGTATCGAAAAGTCTTTTTTAACTGGAGTACCCTTCACTGCTGGTTGGTCGGGCTTCTCAAGAATGGCCGGTTGCAGAGAGACCTGACGGATCCCATCCGGAAATAATTGTAAAGTTTGAATAATTTCATTTCCCGGATCTTTCCAGATGATCAAATCTTCATTTCCCGGCCTGATCCGGCGGATTACCCGTCCGTCTGGTTTAATGGTAAAAGTTTCATGCACCACACGGGTCATATCCACCTTTTTAAGATCCGGTAAATATCTCCATTCAATCAAAATACTGTCAGCGTCAGCCGCAATAATACGGGCATAGGAATAGAGGCAGGCAATATCCAACTGTCTGTTTATCAGTTCATCAAACAACCATTCTCCCTTCACCGTTTTCCATTTCGGCAAATAGGATGATTCTCTGGAAAAAATCAGCTGTCCGGCTCCTTTAATATTAACCCGGATATCCGGGTATTCCCCGGTAATGGGTGCAGCATACCATGAATCAGGTGGGATTTCCCGGTGAAACGATTCGGCATCCCGGCCGCTGAGTTTGTTGATCCGGTCGATCATACGTCGCGACTCCCCGTCAATCTCCTGGGGGATGTAGGGTATTGCCTTTTTCAATGGGATGGTATAGTGTTCACGGGTATAATAGGCATAAAATGTATCCGGATAAGCCACTACCCGTGCCAAAGCCCAATCTCCCACACCATTCTTACTGTCAAATTGCAACAATAAACCATCCAGTCCCGATACATCGATATCAACTTCACGGATTGATGAATCCGGAGTCATCCGGCCGCTGTCAAATAAAAGATCCGCCCCAAAAGAATCTTCATTGTAAATTCTAAACCTGCCGATTGCCTCTTTCGGATTAAGATCATCAAGACCTACCAGAGCCTTAAACCGGTCTGCTTTCCCGTTCAGTTTATAAATTAATTTAGTTCCTTTCCGGCATGCAATCCCCCTGGAATAACTCACACCCCGGATCTTTAACAGATCCCCGTGATAATTTTGATCCATAACCGGAGCGGCGCCATATTTCATAATATAATAGAGGTCGCTCAAATAGGTAATTCCAGACTTTGTCACGGCATATTTCTCCAGAGGTACCGGTGCCGGTCCGGGTACCAACGGGCCACCCGGCATACCCACTTTCAGCAGATACAAACCATTTTGCGGCAATTGCCGGGCCAGAAAAGATTTTTTGAATTTGCCCAGGTTTTTCCGTGCCCAAAGGTCTCTTACCCGCTGTTTGCCGGTCAGGCCAATCTGTTCCCAGTTTACCTGAATATCCGAGGGAACAGAATCTGTATTGAGCAATAATACGGCTGTGGTTCCGTCATTCAATGGTTTGTTGTAAATCACCTGTTTGCCATTGTCAAACACTTTATACCCCTGATGACCACGAAGATCCTGATTAATTGCAATCACTTCGGGAGCCGTGAGAACAGTCGCTACCGTATCAGACATATTCCGCAAATCGTTCCCGGCCATCAGTGGTGCTGCCAACATGCACCACAAGCTAAAATGTGCCCGGTCTTCGGCCTCTGTTTTTAAATGACCCACCTCAAGCATATCCGGATCGTTCCAGTGACCGGGACCCGCGAACTGCCATAATCCGTTAAATGCCGGATGAATCCGGAGATCCCCTCCTGAAGTATTGGCATGGTGGTAAACATTTTCTATCCAGGGATAGATATCATACGAAGTTCGCCATAACTGTCCGTACCGCTCTCCACCCCAGGTCCAGGCGCCATTGCCAAAATCAGAAATACTCAGCACCATCGGACGACCGGTCTTATCAATGCACTCCCGGTATATTTTTAGATCTTCTGAACTTAACCGGCCATTTCGCTCTGCAAAACAAGCATCCAATTTGATGTAATCTACCCCCCAGGAAGCAAAAATATTCATATCCGCCTGTTCATGGCCAAAACTACCCGGTAATTGCTGACAGGTTAGATATCCACGGCATTCGTAAATACCAAATTTTAATCCTTTATGGTGGATGTAATCCCCAATTGCTTTCATCCCATGAGGGAATTTTTTAGGATCTGCCTGAAGATTGCCTTGAGCATCCCGCTCTTTTGCCATCCATCCATCATCCAGAACCAGGTACTCATACCCTGCATCACGCATTCCGGAGCTCACCATTGCATCCGCAATTTCCCGGATCAGGGTCTCATTAATATCCGCCTTGAAACAGTTCCAGCTATTCCAACCCATTGGAGGGGTTGGCGCCAGGTCAGCCCGTTGAGCAAAACCGGTGAGTGGAGTATATCCCAGAAGAAAAAAGAAATGTAGAAACGGGAGTAAAATCAAGCGTTTCATAGGTAAATATTCGGTCAATAAATTTGAATGCGGACTTCCCGGTCAATCATCCGGTCAATCCAGATGATGGTTTTCCACCCCGTAAGTTCATGAACGATTCCGGATCGATAATCCACATCCGGTTGCAAAGTCATGCTATTCAAAACTACTGCAGGATACTCTGATTTAATGCCTTTCAACACGATCGCAGGCCTGACTGCCGGTCTTTCAGCAGTAGCATGCAGCATGCCGGTAAAGTAATTAGCGGTCACACTGTCAAGAATATAGGCTCTTTCAGCGGGTTCATATGGCACCAATCCACCGTGCCTGCGGGTCAACTCCGGAGGGTTCAGCCAGCTATTGGCCAGAGGGACTAATTGTTCAGGCGCCATGTCGGATAACCCGTGAAGCATGATCCGGGTTTTGGTACGGTCATCCATCGCGTAATCTTTCCACTGGGTAAACGTAGTCAGGTTAAAGTGAGAAGCCCGGTCGTTGGTCACTACCCATCGTCCATCACCCGGCACCTGCGCCACCGGCCAGTGATTCCACCATCCATAAATACTGGGCACCGAATCGGGATGGTAATTCTTGCCCAATACGGCTGAATAACTCCTGAAAAAGGGAGCGTCAAATTTTCCCTCTGCAGATTCAAAGGGTTCCGGTGACACAATATAAAAAGGTTTATATCGGGATTTTAAATTCACTACGTGGATGTTGGCTACGGCCGGTTCTTTCATCTCAACCGGCAGATCATGACGCCAGGAATAGTCATGGGTTTGCCCTTTCATGTTGACTAAAGTGACTTCGGGATCGGATATGACTTCATCCGGATATTGCCCCGGGGACAGGAGCACGATCGACTCTTCCCAGTCATGTTTTCTCAGCGGTTTTGAATAATGTAATTCGATCTTCCGGATTCCGATCCCATCCGGATAAATAATGTAATACTCATCTGTCCACTCTCCCTTCCCATCCACATCTTTTGCCACAAAATGATAATCAGAGTCAACCAGTCCGTATCGCCAGTGCACGACTACCCGTGCGGGAGTGTTTTCTATAATCCTGACCGAACCATACCGGCAATCACGGTCCATCAGCGGTTCGGCACAACTTGATACATCCGCTCCCCATGTTTCCGTCCATTCGTTGGTATACCAGATGCCGTTCTCTGTAACCCAGCAAGGCACGTAACTGGTACCGCGCCAGAAAACCAGCCGGCAGTTGCTTTGATCAAACCTGACCAATATATCCGGATCATCCCCCACCCTCCAGAGCCGGTCCCATTGCCGGGTATAATGCAATCGGGTATAATAGGCACCAAAAGATCCCTTCCCGGCCGGTCCGGCCGGCAGTACCCTGGTCTGAAAACCGGGTGAGGGCAAGGGTTGCCCGGCCTTGTAAATCTCAGCAATGGCATCTTCCGACAGAGTATCATTGAGGATACCGACTTCATCCACTATTCCGTCAAGAAAAGAAAAATGATCTTTCACCGTATATTGATAATCCCACCATGGTTCAAGCAGGGCATTACGACCGATGGTCAGGTGATTGCGACGGGTAAAGCGGAGAACCGGACATGGGTCCGTCTGAGCCACTTTCTGACCATTTAAAAATAATTTGGACACCCCGCCCTGATGAACTGTCAGACTTAACAACACCCACTCTTTCAACGGGATACGAGGTCCGTTCAGCTCTACCCAGTGTATAGGTAACCCCATCCCGGCAGTGAGTGTCCCATCTCTCTTGACCGCCAGGAGGATTCCCTCCCGTGCACCCGCGCGCAAATCAAATACCGGACATCTGAACCAGGGATATGCCCCTAACGCCACCCACGCATTGACCGTAAACTCACCGGGTAAATCCATGCCAAAATGACTGCGCCCAAGGTAACTGCTGAATCCATCCAACTGAACCGCATTACCGGATACACCCGAAACCCGGTCGTAAAACCCGATCAGCGTATCCCGAGTGCCCGTTGCCCGGTCTATTGCTGGTTGATCTGCATCAAACGTCCAGCGAACCAGGTATTGCTGGCTCCAAACAGCAAATGACCATAAAATCAAAACCAGAATCAAACTTATTCGCTTCATACGGGTAAAGTTAATTCGTTCAAGGGTAATTTACACACTTCTTCTAATAATATCCGGAATAAATCCTTTAGCTTTATATCCCGAAACTAACATTATTTAACCGTGAAATCATTGTCTCTCCTCCACATCATTGGTTTTCTTCTGTTTACTGTTCCCGGTCAATCACAGGATCTTCCCGCGCAACCAACCCATGTTCCGGTGGGTACTTCAGAGTCATTTGCACACGGTCTGGTAAAAGGCCACTGGCAACTCTACAAATCATGGGATAATGAGACCGGCACCTATGGTCATCGTGGAGATCTGTCATTGTATAATCCACTGACCAATAAAGTGTATGTGGTCACTTCAGGTAAAAACCTGGTGATGGGAGACCTGGCCGGAGAGGGCCATTTAGATCTTCAAAACCAGAAGGTCTACCTGAAAGGACGGGTTTTCCTGGGGTTGAATAAACCGGATGGAACCTTCAGACTCATCAGCGGCCTCTCTCTTTCACCCGATCTCAGTAACCTGCATTATTCCGATGACAACGGAATGACCTGGAAAGAGAGTTTCGGAGGATGGTTTAAGGATAATGCATCAATCTGGGGTACGGTGCTTAAGCCACTGCAAAACCGTATTCTTGTGTTGGTTAAAAAAGCGGAGTTTGTCAACGGGATCTGGTCAAGTCGTTATGTGCTGATGCAATCTGATGATCTGGGAACTTCTTACCGGGAGGTGATTAGCTGGCCCGGTCAGCAATTCAAAACGGTGATTGCCGGCCGGCCCCTGAACAGTAATCAATGTTACCTAATTGCCAAACCATTAGAAAAAAAACAATGGATTATCTATCAATATGACAATGCCCTCTCTGAAATAACCCGCTTTGAACCCGACACCGCCGGGCAGATCCCGGTGGCCTTTTGCAGTACTCGGATAGGTGATACCGATCATTTTTATCTCGCCACATCAAAAAACGACTTGTACCATTCGTCTGATCACGGCCGGAGTTGGGAAAAAAGAGGAAACGACCCGAAATGGAAACAGTTGTACACTGCCAATCCACAGGATTCCAATAAAATATACTGTAAAACCACACATCTGCATCTTTCGGTCAACGGGGGTAAAACCATCACGGAATTACCTTACTGGTGGGCTGAATTTGGCTGGGATGTGAAAACCGCCAACTGGTTTCAAAAAAAAGACGGGAGCTGGTTTATGATCCTCTGTAATGATTTCGGAACTTTCTTTGCCAAAGATCCCCATGACCGGTCAACCTGGAAAAACATGAACCAGGGGAATATCCACCAGATGAATCACCACGGAGCAAGCTGGGATCCCACCGATCTGCTGATTACCGGCAACCAGGACAGGGGCACCATGAGCTGGCGAAAAACCGGAACCGATAGCCTGGAGGGTCGTATGGTCATGAAAGCCGACGGACTCAGGGTCTGTATCAGTAACCGGGGAATTGCTTACTGGTTCATCCATTACTGGCCTACCATTTACCATCGACACGCACCGGTGACCGGTGATCCGCGCCTGGCAGAATTCCCCCTGAAAAACCGGACCCGGAAAACCTGGTATACCCCACCCATGAAACCTTCACAGGTGCCGGGTGAAGATGCCATCTATCTGACCGGAGAACCGAAATTGATCAAACTAACCTATCTCTCCGACTCCAACAAAATCATCCAAAAACAACTCGGTTTTGATTTTAAAGCTGCTTCAGGTGACGTAACCTACGGCATTGAAACCGTTCACCTGGATACCAACCGGATGTATGTGGTCACCAAAAACGGCCATTTTTATTATACACGGGATGCCGGAAAGCATTGGAGCCAAACCGCTCATACAGGTAAAGTTCCGTCGTCAGAACAACGAAGAACATGGGGACTGACAGGATTTGCCGTGGAAGCCGCAGAGTTGAACCCCGACCTGGTATTTTGGTCGGGACAGGGTGGTAAGGGACACACGCCGTTTTTGATCTCTGAAGATGGCGGAGTGACTTTCAGAGAAGCCACTAAAGGACTACCACCGGATACCAGGATTGATGACATTGCCGTAACTGATGACGGAGCTTTGGTTTTTGGCACCAATGGATTTGTGTATGTCAAAGCTGAAGACCGGTGGTATGATATGAAAGGAGACAGCTATCCGCTCGGGGGCAATGTGAACGGTGTCGACTGGCTGGCACAAAGCGGTATCGTAAGGTTCTATACCTATGGCCTGGGGGTTATGGATTTTGTCCTGGAACAACCCGTGAGAGGAGTTCTGGTCAGGTATTATGACAACCAAAACCTTAAGGGTCAACCCGTTAGTTTTTCAAAATCTTGCGGTATGATCCTGGATTGTAAAGCTTATTCTCCAATACCCGGTATCCTGGGTATCAATCATTTCGGCATCAGCTGGACCGGTAACCTGCAAGCTCCGGTCAGCGGAAATTATACATTCACCGTTCAGGCAACTGATGGGGTTAAACTTCGATTAGACAGGAAATTGCTGATCAATAACTGGCAGGAACAAGATTCTGTGAGCCATTCGGCCAGTATCAAACTCGACTCCGGCAGGATCTATCCCATCAGGCTCGACTATTTCAATGGCCGCGGAGAGGCCCTGATGAAACTTTTCTGGTCATGGCCGGGTCAACCCACTCAACTCATTCCTCCCCAATCATTTGTCCCGGAACACTCCTCTTTTCTCCCGAAATTCCAGTATTTCCCGGAAGATTTCACGGTGATTACCATGCAACCTGATACCCTCGTATCATGGAGAGAACCCTCCCTGATCCATCCTGATTCACAAATTAAGATCACCCGTAATCCCGCCCCCGGAACTCCTTTCACCAGGGGGATAACCACGGTTACCTATATTGCTACCCCACCTGCGTTACCCGGTATTCAAAAATCATTTGACGTGGTCGTTTACCAGGCATCCCGACTAAAAGCTTCTTATTTCAAAGATACCATCCCCGGTAAACATCTGATATTATCCCGGTATGAGCCCTGTATCAATTACGAATGGAAACGTGAAATACCCGGCAGCGACCCACTGGTTAAAGATACTTTTGCCATCCGGTGGGAGGGACAGGTGATCGCCCCGGTCAGCGGAGATTACCGGTTCAGCATCCGGGGTGATAACGGAATACGACTCTTTCTGAATGATTCACTGGTTATTGACGGATGGAAAGGTTATTCAGGTAAATGGATTGCCTTCAAACAATCATTTGAAAAGGGAACCCCGGTAAACATCCGGATGGATTACCACCATACAAATGATTTTATCGTGGCTAAACTTTACTGGAAAGTCCCGGGAACCCGGTATCAATTAATCCGGTTCAGGGAGTAATAGCTGCTGATGATTTTTTCTTTGTCATCAGCACTTTCAAATCTTTAATAAATAACCTCCCGGTACGGTTTTTCAGGAGTTACCACCCTGAGGCCAGTTTGAACCGGAGAATACTCAGGGTTTATCAGGATGAATACTTCAATCTCTTCCCCTTTCCACTCCGCCTTTACCGGGA
>JAGHDB010000100.1 GCA_021160155.1 Bacteroidales bacterium
AATGGAAAAAGGGAACGGTCGATTAACGCCAGGATATAATTACCAACTCATTCAATATAATGAAACTGCAGGTATTCAACAAATGTATATTCCTTACGAATCAGTTATGTTATCCAAGACAGGGGGCCCAAGGAGATTATACGAAATGAATAATTATGTTGATTATTTACCGGGATTCTCAAATTCTATTTTTAGAATTCAACATGATACATGTTTCGAAAAGTATAGATTTGAATATAATGTTAAAACTTTATCATATAGCGATTTCAGAGCAACCAGAGATGTTTCGGATGCTGTATATAACCAAAGATTCAAAGAATCAGAAAATTGGCTTATTTTTAATTGGGGATATAAAACTTTCTATTTTGCTATTATTGATAAGAAAACCAATCATTACAAAGTTTTTAAATCCATTAGAGACCCATCATGTAATTGTGGAAGCCTTCTTCATTTCATAGATTTCGTTGGTGATCAAATCCTTTTGGAGGCAAATAATTTAAATATTAAATCAATTTTATCTGTAATCGATCCAAATAACCAAAGTAATTCTGCAATAGATATTCTTAATAACCTGTCAGGTGAAACTGAATTAAATGAACAATTCTTAATAACATGCGAATTATGTTTAATGTAATCCATCTTCAATTTATTTTTTTAGCTTATTGCTTTCTTGCCAATCTATCAATAATGAAAATAAGCTCAAGCTATGCGATAATAATAAACCTGAAATTACAATTAAGGATATTTTAGTTCGAAACAATAAAAATACAATTCTTCTTAGTTCTTTGCTAATAAAACTCGATTCACCATTTATTTATTATTTCTATCATTCTGAATGTAATGCTTGTAATTATTATTCTATGACAACATTAATGGAAATATTAAATAAAAGCAGCATTAATAAAATGGTAATAATATGCAACTTCCGTAATGAAATGGATTTTAAATCCCTAGCATCAAAAGTGGATCAGGATAATAAAATTCAAGCATTCTTTTCAAATGAGCCTTTTTTGTATTATTATGGCAAACCCGTTAGAAGTTCAATAGTTCTACGTTGTAACAATAAAATATTTGATGTTGATTATTTCAAGTTTATTGACATAAGCCAACCATTTAATATAAAAGAATTCATTGAAGAATTGTAATTAGTTAGCATATATTTATTTGTTAATTAAAGAATAAATCATGGCGAAAGTGTAAGCTCCTCTGACGTAGCATTCATGCTGTTTGAAGCAATGCTCCGACCGTGAGGTTTACTCGGATTGTAGGAGATACCGGCCCAGGCCGGTATGACCCTTTCGTTGGACGTAACACTTTGGGGTAATACAGTTTCGCCCTGATGAATCGTTTTCGTGTGTTGTAGCAACGCCCTGATAAAACATTCCTGTGTATTGCGGCATCGCCTGAACGAAACCATATCACAAAAGACGAGTCAGGGTAAATATCATCCCGGTGTAACCGGGATCCCCCGTAAACCGGATCGTCGCTGAATCAGGGCTTTTTACAAACCAGCATACTGTGTTGAATCTGGGGTGGCTTCGGTATCGAAAAATGGCTAACTTTGCCATTCGTAAATCGGAGAATATGTTGAACTTAGTTATGGATGCCGGGAATACCCGGATTAAGATCGCACTCTTTGAGGCACATCGTATGGTTGAATTCATACAGATGACCGACTGGGATCAGGAGAAAATCATCCGGATGATTACCGGACACCCCGAAATCAAATCGGGTATCCTCTCTACAGTCAGAAACCTCCCGGATGATCAGACCGCCAGGCTTGCCGATCATCTGGATCCCCTCTATCACTTCTCCGTGAACCTGCCCCTTCCCATCCGGATCAACTATCAGTCAACCGATACTCTCGGCAATGATCGCATTGCAGCAGCCGTTGGTGCTTTCACTACCCAGCGCGGGCACGACCTGCTGGTGATCGATGCCGGAACCGCCCTGACAATGGATCTGATTACCGCCGACGGGGTCTTTCAGGGAGGAAATATCTCCCCGGGCATCCGGATGCGTTTCAGAGCCCTCCATGACTTCACCAACCGGCTGCCACTGGTCGAACCCGATGATTCGGCTCCGGAGGTGGGACACAATACCACGGAGGCGCTTCAGGCAGGTGTGTGCAACGGCGTGGTTTACGAAGTTGACAACTTTATCAACTCGCTGAAAAACAAATACAACGGATTGATGGTCATAATGACCGGAGGCGACGCTTTTCGCTTGACTAAAAAATTAAAAAAGCCCATATTTGTAGATCCGTATTTGGTATTAAACGGTTTGAACCAAATTCTGATGCACCAGACTGCGATTGGTGGTTCAGGATATAACGGTTGATTATGAGAAATATACAAATGATATCACTTTACAACAGGCTGACTCTCAGAACCATACTCTTATCAACCCTGCTGCTTTTCACGGTGATGCCCCTGCTCCGGCAATCCGGTGCACAGGATTTCACCTCTTCTCCTTACTCCCGTTTCGGCCTAGGTGACCTGATGTCACCCCCAGCCGGACGTAACCTGGGGATGGGTACGCTGGGAATAGGTCTCCGTTCACGATACAACCTCAATCTAACCAATCCCGCAAGCCTGAACATTCTGGATACTACCACTTTTTTACTTGAAGTAGGCGGTTTTGAAAAAATAACCCTGCTGCAAACCGAAAAGTTTCAACGTACCTCCAATAATATGGGATTCTCCTACCTGGCCCTCGGTTTTCCGGTGACCAAATGGTGGAAAGCCAGCACGGGGATCGTACCGTATAGCGGCGTGGGCTATAAAATGGCCTATACTGCCAGTGAACCGGGCATCGGTACGGTGCGCTCGCAATTTCAGGGTACCGGCGGAGTCAGCAAATTTTTTATCTCCTCATCCGTCTCCCCCATTCCATACCTCTCACTCGGCGCAACCTTCTCTTACCTGTTTGGTCCGCTTAACCATTTCAAATCCCTTGAATTTCCCTCCGATTCGCTTTTTTTCAGTACCCAGTCAAAACAAACCGCAATTTTGGGTGGTATCCATATGAGCTACGGAGCACAGGTCAATATCCCCCTGAAAAATAATTATTTCATCACCCTGGGCGGCATCGGACAATTGCAATCTGACCTCCATGCCGAATCACGTGAGCTGGTGCTGACTACCGGACCCAGTATCGTAGATACCCTCTATTATAACGAGGATACCCATAAC
>JAGHDB010000170.1 GCA_021160155.1 Bacteroidales bacterium
ATTTAGCAAACAGAGTATGATGCAAAATCACATGAAAGGTAAAATACTGTCGGTATTGCTGCTAATCCCGCTTTTTGCCATGGGCCAGCGTGAAAAACCCTGGAATCTTACTACTATTGATTATCAGCCCTTTCATTTCGGTTATTCGGTAGGGATCAACTGGATGAGTTTCACTACTCTTCCGAAAGACTCGTTTTCAGTTGAGACACTGCAACATCCTGGAATCAACATCAATCTGCTCACAAAACTCAAGCTCGGGAAATACATCGATTTGCGTTTCACTCCGGGAATTCAGTTCAGTCAGCGTGATATCTCCGTTCACCAGTATTGGAAAGATCCGGATACCGCTCATGTGATCAAATCCTGGGGTCCGAAAAAAATTGAAAGTGTATACCTGGAGTTTCCGTTTTTAATCAAATACCGTTCAAAACGGGTAAATAATTTTGCTCCTTACCTGATCGCAGGCATTAATCCCAGGGTTGACCTCACAGGAGGTGAAATTCAGAACTGGAAACCGGTCAAACGACTGGTCAGGGTATTCGATATTTTCCCTGAGCTGGGTGTGGGAATTGATTTTTACACGCCGCGTGTGAAAGTAGGCACCGAATTGAAATTTTCTGTCGGGATGCTGAATGTGTACAAACCTCCGGGTGAAGACCCCGGCTATGAATTATATGCCAATGGCATAAAAAGCATTTTTTCACGGATGGTCATTCTGGCAGTCAATATTGAATAGGGCAGGGAATTATCCGGCCGAAGCTGTTTTTCTTCGTCTGAATTCACTGCATACAATTGCTGCAGCCAGAGAAATATTCAAAGATTCACCTGAGGATTCACCGTAATTAAATGAGGGGATACGTACATGTTGCCTGATAAACGGATTTAAGCGCGGGTTTAATCCGCGGGATTCATTACCCATTAAAATTACTCCCCCGGCAGGCAAATCGGCTGTGTAAATATCCTCTCCGTCCAGGTTGGTGCCTGTGACGGGTATCTCTTTTGGTAATTTTCTGATCCATTCCTCTATATTCCCCTTCAATAAATTCATCCTGAAAATAGAACCCATGGATGCCTGAACCACTTTTGGAGAAAAAAAATCTGCCGTTTGCGCTGATCCGAATACGCCATTTAATCCAAACCAGTCAGCCAGCCGGATCAGCGTACCGGTATTTCCCGGGTCCTGAACATGATCCAATGCCAGTATCAGGTCTTTTTCCGTAATGGCAGGCCAGGCGGTCTGTTCGGGAAGAGCGACTAATGCCATTACCTGATTGGGAGTAGATAGATGGCTCAGTCGTTTCAGCTCATTTTCAGAGATGATCTCAATCCGCTCGGGAATATTCGACCAGGATTTTTCGTGTAACGTGATCCACTCCCTTAAACCGGCCAGCATATTGATTTTATAAGGTGTCCCGGGTATGAGCCGTATCAGTTCAGAGACTATTTTATCACCTTCGACCAAAAACAGCCGTTCCTGTGATCTTATTTTTTTACGGGAAATCTGACGGATGAGATATTGTTCAGCGTGGGTAATCATTTCTTAAAAGAAACAAGGCAATTTACAATAAATTTATAATTTCGAGGAGGATGTTTATCCGGTTTGCATGAGATCAATAAAACTTTCCAGGAATTTTACGATTTATATACTTTGTTCGGTGACCCTGGTAGTTGCCGAAACATCCTGTAACCCAGCGCGGTACGTTCCCAATCAGAAGTATCTGCTGAAATCCGTGAATATTGTGAAAGATGAAGGTGAGCTTTCCGTGCGTGAATTGAATCACTATGTGAAACAACAACCCAATAAAAAAATATTCGGGTTTCTGCATTTTCACCTGGCATTATACAATTTATCAAAATCCGGTCGTAATAATTGGCTGAATAACTGGCTTCGAACGATAGGAGAAGCCCCGGTTTGTTATGATGAGAATCTGACCAAAAGATCTATTGACCAATTACGCTTGTTTCTTTATAATAAAGGCTACAGGCAAAGCCATGTGTCTGATTCTGTTGTTTTTGAGAAGAAAAAAGCGCAGGTATATTACCGGATTCATTTTGGCAAACCCTTGACACTGAACCGGCGCGTTCAACTGGATTCTCTTCTGATTCCTGACCCTGAGATTTATCATCTGGTACAATCGGATACCATCGCTACCTTGTTACAGCCCGGGATAAGATTTGATCTGGATGTGCTGCAAAATGAGAGAAAGCGGATCACGGCTTTACTGCAAAATTCAGGTTATTATAATTTTTCAAGAGAGTATATCTATTTTCAGGCGGATACCTCGGTAGGTGCCAATAAGGTGAATCTCTCATTAGGTATACAAAATCCGGGAGGTTTATCGGATAACAAAGGGAAACCCGGTACGCATCCCCGTTACCGTATGGGAAAGATTACGGTTATTTCAGATTATCAACCGAGTGAATATCTGAAAGATCCGGATCACTATTTTGACGATACCGATACGTTACAGTATGAAGATATTGATATCCTTTTTAAACATAAACCCCAATTCAGACCCGGATTGCTTTATTCAAGTCTTTATTTCAACAAAGGAGATCTTTTCAGACAGACTTTGGTAGATCAGACTATAAAATCATTCTCCTCCCTGAGAAATTTCAAGCAGATCAATCTGAATTTTATCCCGAAAATTCAGGCGGATCACACTATGTCAACACTGGATTGTCAGGTATTACTCACTCCGGCAACCAGGCAGTCGTATGAATTGTCTTTGGAGGGAACAAACTCTTCAGGCAATATAGGAGTGGCAGGTAATATCATTTACCGGCTTAAAAATCTTTTTCACGGAGCAGAAAATCTGGAGGTCAGGATTAAAAGTGCCGTTGAATTTCTGGCTGATGCGGTAGCTGATTTTAACAGGATGATAGAGATTGGTGCAGAAGCGCGCCTGGATGTTCCACGCTCCTGGATCCCGTTTGCTTCACCTCAATTGATACGCCGGGCCAAACCCCATTCTTCTTTTACCCTGAGTTACAATTTTCAGCAGCGTCCTGACTTTACCCGGACCATAGCCAATGCGGGTTTCGGGTATGTTTGGATGTCATCTCCGCATCTGAGTCACCGGTTTAATTTTCTGGAATTTAATTATGTTAATGTAACCAATATGTCAGACCGGTTTTATAATATAATACGTGATACATATATCGAAAACAGTTTTCGATCGCATGTGATACCGGCCTTGAATTATACGCTGACACTGAGCAGCCAGGAAGTGGATCAGCAGAAAAGCTTTTTTTTCATCCGGTTCAGGCCAGAGATCTCCGGGAATGTACCTACCCTGCTTAATCATCTTGCCGGGAAAAGCATGCCTGACGGAGGATACAGCTTGTTTAAAACTCCTTACGCCCAATATGCGCTGGCCGATCTGGATATGCGTTACCACTGGGTGGTCAATTCTTCTAACCGGTTTGCTTTCAGGGTGTTCGCCGGAGCAGGATACCCATACGGAAATGCCAATGCATTACCTTTTGAGAAAAAATATTTCTCGGGTGGTTCCAATAGTATCCGTGCATGGCAGGTGCGCTCACTGGGTCCGGGAAGTTACCAGCTTCCCGAGGACCAGAAAACTTATTATCCCAATCAGTTGGGAGATCTGAAAATGGAATTTAATATGGAATACCGGTTTGACCTGTTTTGGCTGTTGGAAGGAGCTCTTTTTATAGATGCCGGTAACATATGGGCGCTGCATCATGCGGATGAGAGGTCCGGTGCCCGGTTTGTATTGAACCGTTTCTATAAAGAGATAGCTGTCGGAACCGGTTTGGGTATTAGACTGGATCTGAGTTTTATTCTTGCCAGGCTGGATCTCGGGATTAAATTACGGGAACCGGGTTCGCCGAATGGGCCACAATGGATTCCCGGCAATCGCCCGTACCGCTGGAGTGATTTTGTATGGAATTTTGGGATCGGATATCCTTTCTAAAAGGGATTTTCATCTATCTTTGTTCGAAATTAAAAATCATAGATATGTTAGGTCAAATACAAAGCGGTGTAGTTACCGGCAGAGATGTTCAGAAAATATTCAGTGCAGCCAAAGCCAATGGCTTTGCGCTTCCGGCAGTCAATGTAATAGGTACGGATTCGGTAAACGCAGTTATGGAAGCAGCCAGGGAGGTGAACTCTCCGGTAATTATTCAATTCTCTAACGGAGGAGCTGCCTTTTGGGCGGGGAAAGGGCTCTCTAATGACCGGCAACAGGCAGCGGTGCTGGGTGGAATAGCGGGGGCCAAACATGTACATATTATTTCACAGGCATACGGTATTCCGGTGATTCTGCATACCGACCATGCGGCACGAAAACTACTGCCGTGGATTGACGGTTTACTGGATGAGGGGGAGAAACATTTTAAAACCTACGGTACACCTCTATATAGTTCTCATATGCTGGATCTCTCGCAGGATGATCTCCATGACAATATTGAAACCAGCAAGCGATACCTTGAAAGAATGAGTAAAATGGGTATGACCCTGGAGATTGAATTGGGATTGACCGGTGGTGAAGAAGACGGGGTGGATCATTCGGGAGTGGATAACTCCATGTTATACACGCAACCGGAGCATGTGGCTTATGCTTATGAGGAGCTTTTAAAAGTGAGTGATCAGTTTACCATTGCAGCATCTTTCGGCAATGTACACGGAGTATATAAACCGGGGAATGTAAAATTACAACCCAAAATCCTGTTGCATTCGCAAGAGTATATTCAAAAGAAATTCAAAACCGGTGACCGTCCGGTTAACTTTGTTTTCCACGGTGGTTCGGGATCATCACCTGAGGATATTAAGGAAGCAATCTCTTACGGGGTAGTCAAAATGAATATCGATACCGATACCCAGTGGGCTACCTGGAATGGAGTCAGGGAATATTATGAAAAAAACAGGGATTATCTTCAGAGTCAGATCGGTAATCCTGAAGGACCGGATCAACCAAATAAAAAGAAATATGATCCACGTGTGTGGTTACGGGCAGGGGAACAATCCATGATCCTTCGTTTACGACAGGCATTTGAAGAACTTAACTGCATCAATCGTCTTTGATGTACAGAACCTGATTTTTTTTATACTAAATCTACTGTTATGGCAGGCACTTCGCCACAAACCCGGGATAGTTTTGGAAGTAAGTTTGGTGTCATAGCTGCTGCTGCAGGATCCGCAGTCGGCTTGGGAAACATCTGGAAATTCCCTTATGAAGCAGGGAAAAACGGAGGAGGGGCCTTCTTAATGATCTACCTGGTATTTGTACTTCTGGTAGGTGTTTCAGTAATGATTGCAGAACTTACTATTGGACGTTCCGGCCAAAGAAATGCCATCGGTTCGTTTAAAGCCATTGCCCCCGGAAAACCCTGGTTTTTGGTCGGAGTAATGGGCATCGGAGCTGCATTTATGATTTTTGCTTTTTACGGAGCAGTAGCAGGATGGACCCTGGAGTATGTTTTTCAGTCTTTAAAGAACGGATTTGCAGGTAAAACTCCTCATGAATTGGAGGATATGTATCATACCTTTATCTCGGGGTCGTTCAGGCCCATTATCTGGCAGACTGTTTTTCTGATTTTAACAGCGGGTGTGGTGATAGCCGGGGTGAAAAACGGTATTGAGAAATACAGTAAAATATTAATGCCGCTGCTGATTGTAATTATCGTGGTGTTGATC
>JAGHDB010000107.1 GCA_021160155.1 Bacteroidales bacterium
GTTTAGTATAGATCGGCCCAGTGTAATTTCATCGGTATATTCCAGTTCATCACCGATCGCAACACCTCTGGCGAGTGTGGTGAGTTTAACCGGCAGTCCGTTAAGTTTGCGATAGATATAAAAGCCGGTTGTATCTCCTTCCATGGTAGCGGCGAGCGCCAGGATCACTTCCCTGATGTCACCGGTATTTACTCTTTCAATAAGAGAATTGATGGTCAGGTCACCCGGACCGATTCCTTCCATGGGAGAGAGAACTCCGCCCAGAACGTGGTAAAGGCCCTTATATTGGTGGGTTGACTCCAATGCCATAACATCCCGGATATTTTCCACTACGCAGATCACTTCACGATCCCGTTCGGGGTTGCTGCAGATTGAACAGACCTCCTGGTCTGAGAGGTTATGGCAAATCCGGCAATGATGGATTTCGTTTCTGAGTTTGCTTAAGCTAACGGTAAGAGCCTCAACTTCAGAAGGATCTTTTCTCAGAAGATGTAGAACCAGCCGTAAAGCGGTTTTTCTTCCTATACCCGGTAATTTTGCAAATTCATGTACTGCTTTCTCAAGCAATTGAGAGGGGTATCTGCCCTGCTCCATAGTGATCATTTATTATTCAAAAATAACATGCCGTTTATCTTTTCCCAATTTTTTAAGTTTATTTGTTCCGCCGGACAAGTTGAATAATGGATTCATTACTTATAACGATTATTCTGGCATCCTATTTTGGGGTGTTGATCCTGATCTCATCGATTACGGCCAAAGGTGCGAATAATCAGAGCTTTTTTCTCGGTAACCGTCGTTCTCCATGGTATGTGGTAGCATTTGGAATGATCGGGGCTACTCTTTCAGGGGTTACTTTTATTTCTGTGCCCGGATGGGTGATTTCGAGTCAGTTTGCTTATATGCAGATGGTGACTGGTTATCTTGTTGGTTATCAGGTGATTATATATTTTCTTTTGCCTCTTTATTATCGTCTCGGGGTGACATCAATTTATACCTATCTCCAGCAAAGATTTGGTTTCTGGTCGTACCGGTCGGGATCGTTTTTTTTCATTCTCTCCCGGACGATTGGAGCTTCGGCGCGTTTGTTTATTGTTGCTTCGGTTTTACAGCTCACCATATTTGATTCTATTGGGGTGCCCTTTTGGGTAAGTGTGTTGGTGACCATTACACTTATTTGGCTCTATACATTCAGGGGAGGGATTAAAACGATCATATGGACCGATCTTTTACAGACCTTTTTTATGTTACTGGCGATGGGGTTAACACTCTATTTTATTTTTAAAAATTTATCCCTGTCGGGAAGAGGGGTATGGGAGGAAATCCAAAGCCGGCATCTGGGCCAGATATTCTTCTTTAGAGATTTTGTGACCAATCGGTTACATTTTGTAAAATACTTTTTCGGGGGGATGTTCATTACCATTGCCATGACCGGACTGGATCAGGATATGATGCAGAAAAATTTAAGTTGCAAATCGTTGAAAGAGTCCCAGAAAAATATGAATTGGTTTAGCCTGCTGCTTGTACCGGTGAATTTTTTATTTTTATTACTGGGTGCCATGCTGCTCATTTATGCCTCTAAACAGGGAATTGCTCTACCCGCATCATCAGATGATCTTTTCCCTTTCATTGTGACACAGGGATATTTACCGGGAATTGTGATGGTAGCTTTTATGATCGGGTTGATTGCTGCAGCATTCAGTAGTGCTGATTCGGCTTTAACAGCGTTAACCACATCAATATCAGTGGATCTTCTTGGTAAAGTTGACTCGGGAGAGCAGCAATTACGACGGGTTCGCCACCGGGTGCATCTCGTGTTGTCTTTGGTTATTCTGGCTTTTATTTTGTTGTTCAGAGCATTAAATGATCGAAGTATTATTGACACGCTGTTTACGATAGCCGGATATACTTACGGTCCGTTATTGGGCTTGTTTGGGTTTGGGTTATTAACTAAATTCAAGATTAATGACCGGCTGGTTCCGGTTATTGTGGTGATTGCTCCATTGTGTACTTATTTGATCCAGTATTTCAGTCCCCTTTTTTTGGGAGGATATGTTTTTGGTTTTGAGCTTTTGTTACTGAACGGTTTACTTACTTTCGGCTTTTTATGGTTAATTAAAAAAGCCGGATAATGCACCGGCTTTTTTAATCAGGGAATATGGAATCTCAGGCTTTCAACTTTTTGAAAGAGAGAAGATTTCGTCAATAATAGAAGCATATTTTTCCTGGAGTACCCGTCTTTTTAGTTTTAATGTAGGTGTGAGTTCTCCTGTGGCTGTATTCCATTCATCGCAGATTAGTCTGAAACGTTTGATTTGCTCGTGTGCCGGAAGTTCTGAGTTGATGGTATTGATCTCTTTCTGGTAACGGGCTATAATTTCCGGTTTATGCACCAACTCTTCATTATCCCTGTAATGAATACCTTTACGGGCGCAATAGTCATGGAGAAAGCGAAAGTTCGGAGCGATCAGTGCGGAGGCAAATTTTTGATTTTCACCGATGACCATGGCATTTTCAATAAAGAATGATTCTTTACATCTGTTTTCGATCACTTGAGGTGCGATGTATTTACCTCCTGAATTTTTAAAGATCTCTTTTTTACGGTCGGTAATTTTCAGAAACCGGCCGTCGATCATTTCTCCGATATCTCCTGAGTGAAACCAGCCATCTTTATCGATTACTTCACGGGTCATAGCTTCATTCTTATAGTATCCGAGCATGACGGATGGTCCTTTTACAAGGATCTCACCGTCGTCTGCAATTTTTACTTCAATACTTTTCAAGATAAGTCCCACTGTGCCGATCATATTGTTGGGCCAATCCCGTTCGTTAGCAGCGACAACCGGTGAAGTTTCAGTCAGACCGTAACCCTCTTGTATGGGTATTCCTGCGGCACTGAAGATTCGGGCCAGTCGCGGTTGTAGTGCAGCACCTCCGGATATGGCTACCTGCAGGCGACCTCCCAGGCCCTCCTGCCATTTGGAGAAGACCAGTTTTCTGGCGATACTCAATTTCCATTCATAAAAGGCTCCGTTGGCCCGTCCCAGTTCGTATCTCTGTCCCAGATTAACTGCCCAGAAGAAAATTTGTTTTTTGATTCCTTTCAGGGCTTTCCCTTTTGAGATGATTTTATCATACATAACTTCCAGTAACCGGGGAACGGTTACAAACATTCCGGGTTTGATATCTCTCAGATCCTGGGCGATGGTACCCATGTTTTCAGCGTAGTAGAGACCGTAACCCTTTAGCTGGTAAGCATAATGGACCGTTCGCTCAAAAACATGACAAAGAGGGAGGAAGCTCAGAACCCGGTCTGTATGGTCCAGCAACAACAGGTGGAGTGCGTCATTGATATTGGTGGTAATGTTTCGGTGTGAAAGCATAACTCCTTTAGTGACACCGGTTGTACCTGAGGTGTAAATGATGGTCATCAGATCATCGGGTTGGATGGATTCTTTGATTTTAATGACCTCTTCGCGATATTTTTTTTCATTCTTTTCACCCAGTGCAATGATTTCTTTCCAGTTCTTTGCTCCCTCTATCTCATTGAATGTGAATAGTTCTTTGACTGCCGGAGCTTTGGGTAGCAGTTCTTTGAACTTACTATACAGTGTGCCATCACTCACGATCACCATTTTGGCATCTGAATGGTTTATGATGTACTCGGTTTCTTCGGGTGACAGGGTAGGATAGATTGGGACATGCACCACTCCGATCTGCATCATCCCAATATCCAGAAAGTTCCATTCAGGACGATTGTTCGAAGCAGTTAAAACTTTATCCCCTTTTTTCAATCCGAGAGCCAGCAATCCATAGCTAACCAGGTTGGCAGTTTTGACATAATCTTCATGGGAATAAGTGACCCATTTACCATTTACTTTACCAGCCAGGGCATCTTCGCGTGGATATTGCTTGCTGGCATATTCCAATACTTCAAAAACTCTGTTAATATTCATAGGATATAGAATTTGGTTAGGCTGAATTAAATACCGAAGAAATCTGCCTGATCTCTTCGGGTGAGAAAATCGAGTGAGGCCAGCAGATATTTTCTGGAGCCCCAATCACCGTATGGCCCCGGCCACATCAGGTAACCGGCTTTAGTGCTGATAATCAATTCATCCCGAAAGGGTTTGAAATCATTTTTCAGGAACTGCCCCAGGGTTGTTTCTGCCGATCCGGGTGGGGGACCATAATTATTGGCCAGATCAAAATGGGTAATTCCCGCATCAAAAGCCAGGTGAAGCATTTCACGGATCATTGCGGGATTATCCCGGGTGCCGAAATTATGCCACAGACCCAATGAAATGACCGGTAAACGGATACCACTTCTCCCACAACGGCGGTAGGTCATCTTCTCATACCTGGACGGGTCAGGAGTATAGTTCATAAGTTCTCAGTTCATTGTAAAAATATAAAATTTAGTCAGCTTTTAATATTTTGCTCAAACCGGTCTTCGGAAACAAAGAAAAAAAGTGTATATATTTGGCTAATCCTAAACCTGAATATGAATCGTATTGCATTTATTTTACACGGGAAAGTCCGGCACAGGATGCAGGTTTCAAAAAAGCTGGCCGGGCTCTTCAAGACGGATTTTGATATCAGGATATATACTACCACGGCTCCGCTTGAAGCCGAGTACCTGGCCCGGCAGGCTATTGACGAAGGGTGTGAATATTTAATTGCGGTAGGTGGAGACGGCACATTGAATGAGGTGGTGAACGGGTACATGAAATATTCCGGGAAAAAGAAGCGTCCGGTGATAGGGGTGTTGCCATGGGGTACAGGAAATGATTTTGCCAGGGGGGTAGGGATCAAACGCTCTTTTGAGCAGTTATCCGGATTAATCAGGAACCATTCCGTACGAAATATTGATGCGGGTATTTTACGATTTAATGATCCTGATGGTGGGGAGCGGGTGCGGTATTTTGACAATATTGCTGATTTGGGTATGGGTGCGGATGTGGTAGGCCGGGTAAACGGAGTCAATCTGCGCAAGAGAATATTGGGTAGCACGCTGGTCTTTTTTCTTTCTGTGCTTTACACTTTTATTACGTACCGTCATAAAAGAGTACAGGTTACCTGGGGGGATTCATCCTGGCAGGGGCCGATGCTGGCTATTATTGTGGCCAACGGAAAATATTTTGGAAGCGGATTGGGTATTGCACCGGATGCTTCACTTAATGATGGTTTTTTTGAGCTGGTTATTTTGGGACAGGTTCGGGTATTGGATTATCTGAAGAACATCTCCAAACTCAGGAGAGGGATAAAGATTGATCATCCGGAGGTGTATTATCATCGCACGGCAAAGGTACGGGTTACAATGGATGGGGATGTGGCGATGGTTGAATCGGATGGGGAAACAGAAGGGATGGCACCGGTTGAGTTTGAGTGTCTTAAGGGAGTTTTGCCCATGCTGATCCCGGCATTTTGATTTTTTCAGGTATGTGAATCAGCGGAACCCTGCCCCGGGTTTTTGGTTTTAATTACTCTTCTGTTTTTTTTCGGCCGGTAAATAGAACGGGTTAATTTATCATATTTATTTTGTACAAACATTCGTCTTACTTTCAGTGTAGCGGATAGTTCGCCTGTGGGGATGGCCCATTCGTCTTTTACCAGTCTGAAATCTTTTATTTGCTCCGGTTTTGATAATTGGCGGTTCAGTTTTGAGATCTCTTTTTTATAAATCTGGATGATCTTTTTTTTCCGTACAAGATCGCGAAAGCTTAAAAAACGGATCCGGTGATTACCGGCCCATGAGGTAAGAAAATCAAAATTGGGCTGGATAATGGCCCCGGGAAATTTCTCGTTTTCTCCAACCACTATCATATTGTCAATCAGGGGAGAGCGGAGGAAAACCTGTTCAATCCGGAGCGGGGCGATATATTTTCCTCCAGAGGTTTTAAAAAGCTCTTTTTTTCGACCGGTAACCCGGAGAAATCCTTCATCGGTTAAATTACCCAAATCACCCGTATGAAACCATCCGTCCGGATCAAAAGCTGATTTGGTAGTCTCATCTTCTTTAAAATACCCGAGCATAAGGTTAGGTCCTTTGACCAGTATTTCCCCTTCATCACTGATGCGAACCTGAACTTCTTTCAGTGGTTTGCCTTGTGTGCCGGGGCGCATGTCATTCGGGGTTGTAAAGTGGTTGATGCTGATCAGGGGTGAAGTTTCGGTCATACCGTATCCTTCATGAACCGGGAACCCGGCAGCAAGAAATATTCTCAATATTTTTTCGGATAGATGGGCGCCACCGCAGGCGATAAATTTTTTTGGGCCACCCAGAGCCTGACGCCAGTGAGAAAAGATTTTCCGGTCGGCAACAGCCAGGCGGCGCATCTGTTTTTTACCGGCGGATTGTTCCCACGATGCTGCCAGCTTCAGTGCCCGTCTGACACCCCAGCGTTTTGCCCAGCTGAGGGATTGCATATTTTCAGCAATTTTCTCAAGAATCTTTTCAAGCACCCTGGGTACTGCTACAAAACCATGAGCTTTTGAGTCGTGCAGGTCTTTCAGCAGGGTGCTCCAGCCTCTGGCATAATAAATCTTCACTCCGGTATATTGATATACATAATTTACCATTCTTTCGGTAATATGACAGAGCGGAAGGATGCTCAGTGCACGGTCGCCGAAATCCATCGGGAAAATATCTGCAATAGCTTTAAGGTTTGAAAGAATATTTTGGTGTGACAGCATGACGCCTTTTGGCCGGCCGGTTGACCCTGAAGTATAAATCAGCGTGAAAAACCGGTCGGGTTGAATAGAGTTCATCCGTTGCTGCAGCATTTCAGCAGAAGTGGCACTCTGGTGGAGTGAAATAAATGTTCTCCAATCGTTACAGCCTTCTACGTGATCAAATGAAAAAACACCAATTATATCGTGGATTTCAGCTGCCAGGGGAGAAAGTTTTTGAAATACTTGCTGATCAGAAATAAAGAGTAATCTTACTCCGCTGTGAACCAGGATGTATCTGAAGTCTTCATCGGATAGTGTTGGATAGATTGGTACATGTACCATCCCGGCCATTCCGGCTGCCTGATCCACATAATTCCATTCAGGCCGGTTATTTGTGATGGTGGCAATCCGATCTCCTGCATCCAGCAGCGTCATGAATGCCCTGGCCAAATTTTTCGTATGTAGTTGATAGGTTTCAAGAGTAACCGGTTCCCATCCTCCGGGTACGGGGGTGGCAAACACGGTATGGCTGGTGTCACCTCCCGGGTAATGGCTTACCAGATCGAATATCCGTGTGATTTGGTTCAACTCAAAGGGTTTTAAGTAACAGGTTCTTAGCCTGGGACATGGCTTCACTCAGGCCTTCAGCATTTTTTCCCCCGGCAGTAGCAAAGAACGGTTGACCGCCGCCACCTCCACGGATAGCTTTGGCACATTCTTTGACGATCTGAGCGGCGTTCAGGTTTTTTTCGTGCATCAATTTTTCTGAGATCATGATGGTAAGTGAGGGTTTTCCTTTGATAACGGAACCCAGAACGAGATACAGGTTAGGGATTTCCCTTTTTATCTGAAAAGCGAGGTCTTTAATTTGTGCCGGATCGTTCAGTGATACTTTTTCACATATCAGATGAATGTGATTGATCTTTTCCATTTTTGATAACAGATCGCTTTTTATAACGCGGGTTTGTTCTCTTTCATATTTATCCACGGTTTTTTTCAGGTGATATATTTCGTGCTGGATATCAGCGACGGCGTCAACTACATTTTCAGGGTTTTTCAACATCCGGGAGATCTCTTTTATTTGATGATGTTCTTGCCTGCCCAGTTTTTCAGCCGTATAACCGGTAACAGCTTCGATTCTTCTTATGCCTGAAGCGATGGAACTTTCTGATATGATTCTGAATTGTCCGATTTGCCCTGTGGCTGTAACATGTGTTCCTCCGCATAATTCTGTGGATTCACCAAAACGTATCACCCTGACCCGGTCTCCGTATTTTTCACCAAAAAGGGCCATAGCCCCCATTCTAACTGCTTTGGTCATCGGTACGGAACGGAATTCTTCAAGAGCAATATTTTGACGGATCAGTTGGTTGACCAATACTTCAATACGTATCAGCTCTTCTTCTTCAATTTTCTGAAAATGAGAGAAATCAAATCTCAGATAATCTGGATGAACCAGTGATCCTTTTTGTGTGACATGATCCCCGAGGATTTTTCGAAGCGCAAAATGTAAAAGATGTGTGGCTGAATGATTCAGGGTGGTATTCAGGCGTTGTTTTTCGTTGACAACGGCTGTAAACGGACTGCCGGGATCTGCCGGGAGTTTGGCTGCAATATGGAGGATCAGGTTGTTTTCTTTTTTTACTTCCAGGATATCGATTGACTCATGGTCGTTAAATATTTTCCCTCTGTCACTGATTTGCCCGCCACTTTCGGCATAGAACGGGGTTTGATTGAATACCAGTTCAAACCAGTTTTTCTTTTTCCCGGATACCTGCCGGTACCGGGTGATTTTGACGGGTGTGGTCAGGGTGTCGTAACCAATAAAACCGATAGATTCTTTTGAATCAATGATTACCCAGTCATCATTAGTCACCTGAGCAGCTTCTCTGGAGCGGTTTTTTTGTTTTTCCATTTCACGGGTAAATCCTGAATCATCTAAAGTCAGTCCTTTTTCTGAAAGTATTAATCGTGTGAGATCCAGTGGAAATCCGAAAGTATCATACAATTCGAATGCTACTTCACCATTGATTTCTTTCTGTTGATTTTTTTCAGCCGACAGGGTGATTTGTTCAAGACGTTCTATTCCGGTTTGGAGGGTTCTGAGAAATGAGATTTCTTCTTCGGTTATTACTTTTTTAATCAGTTGCTCCTGTGAGACCAGTTCAGGAAAGGTGTCTCCCATCTCTTCGATCAGGACCGGCACCAATTTTGAGAGAAAAGGGTCTTTTTGATTTAAAAAAGTGAAAGCATATCTGACGGCGCGTCTCAGAATTCGTCTGATTACATATCCGGCGCCGGTGTTTGATGGAAGTTGCCCGTCAGCAATAGAAAAAGCAACGGCACGGATATGGTCGGCTACCACTCTGATAGCCACATCCACTTCCGGTTTTTTTCTGTAGGTTTTACCGGTAATCTGCTCAATCCGGTTGATCAGTGCAAGAAACAGATCAGTGTCATAATTGGATTGTTTACCTTGAATGACCATGCAGAGGCGCTCAAATCCCATCCCGGTATCTACGTGTTTTTTTGGCAGAGGTTCCAGTGATCCGTCCGCGGTTCGGTTAAATTGAATAAATACGAGGTTCCAGATTTCTATCACTAACGGATGGTTCTGGTTAACCAGTGTCCGGCCGTCTGTTTTGGATCGCTCTGCATCGTCACGCAGGTCAATGTGAATTTCAGAGCAGGGTCCGCAAGGTCCGGTTTCTCCCATTTCCCAGAAATTATCTTTTTTATTGCCCGGTAATATCCGCGAATGATCCAGATGTTTTTGCCAACAGGTCACTGCTTCGTTATCCGGCTCAAGATTGTCATCCGGGGAACCTTCAAAAACGGTAGCGTATAACCTGTCGGGATTGATCTTCATCCGGTCGGTTAAAAATTCCCATGCCCAGTCAATAGCTTCTTTTTTGAAATAATCCCCGAAAGACCAGTTACCCAGCATTTCAAACATCGTATGATGGTATGTATCTCTTCCTACCTCTTCAAGGTCATTGTGCTTGCCCGAAACACGAAGGCATTTTTGTGTGTTGGCCACTCTCGGGTTTTTCGGTTTTTCATGGCCTAAAAAAATATCTTTGAACTGGTTCATTCCCGCGTTAACGAACATTAAAGTGGGGTCATCTTTTACCACCATGGGTGCGGAGGGTACGATGGTATGATTTTTCGATATAAAAAAATCCTGAAATTGTTGCCGGATCAGTCTGGAATTCATTCTTTTCCTGTTAAATTTATAGGGATGAAAAACTTTTGCAAAGTTAGATTATTTAGATAATTTTGCGCTATAGTAGTTGAGGTGGCGTTTTTCGAGGTTTTTAAGGGTATGTCCAAATTTAAATATCATTTCAATCCGGATTCTTTATCGTTTGATCGGATTCATTTGTCTTTTTGGCAAAGAGTCGTTAGAGTATTTGCCTATTTGATTTCCAGTTTATTTGTTGGCGGCGGTTTGTTGCTGATTATTTCACTCTTTTATGATTTGCCTAAAGAGCGTCTTTTAAGACGGGAAAACCAGTATCTAAAAACGCAATATGACCTGATGAACAAGAAACTGGATCAGGCCTTAAATATTTTAGGGGAGATTCAAAACCGGGATGACAATATTTACCGGGTGATTTTTGAAGCTGAACCGGTTCCTACCTCTTTACGAAATGCCGGCTTTGGTGGAGTAAACAGATATGCTGATTTGGAGGGTTACTCAAATTCAGAGATTGTGATTGAGACGGCCAAGAAATTGGATGGGATATTAAACAAACTGGTTGTACAGTCGAAATCTTATGATGAAGTTTTTAAGTTGGCAAAGAACAAAGACCTGATGATGGCTTCTATTCCCAGTATTCATCCGATTGCAGTTGATGAATACCGAAGGATTGCCTCTTATTTTTCAGAGCGGCGGTTGCATCCGATTTTAAAAATTTACCGTCCTCATAAAGGTCTGGATTTTTCGGCACCGAGGGGGACTGATGTCCGGGTGACCGGGGATGGAGTTGTTAAGGAGGTACGTGTGAGCCGTGCGCCGTCGGGATATGGTACCACTATTCTGGTGGATCATGGTTTTTCTTATGAAACTTTTTATGCACATCTGAGTAAGATATTGGTTCACAAGGGACAGAAAGTAAAAAGGGGAGAAGTGATTGGCCAGGTGGGTAGCACCGGAATGTCTGTTGCTCCGCATTTGCATTATGAGGTAAGAAAAAACCACAAGGCTATTAATCCGATTAATTATTTCTTTAAAGACATTACTCCCGAACAGTATCAACAGATGATAGAACTCTCCAAACTCGGGGGACAGTCACTCGACTAAACGGTCAGGTCTTGCCATACAAAGAACCCAAAATAGAAAAAGTTTATTACTCCATCGGTGAAGTAGCCGAGATGTTTGGAGTCAACCCGTCGTTGCTCCGTTTCTGGGAGCAGGAGTTTGATTTTATCAATCCGAAAAAAACCCGCAAAGGTACACGGCAGTATACCAAAAAGGATATCGGGCAGATTCGTCTGGTTTTTCATCTTGTGAAAGAGCGGGGGATGACCCTGAAAGGTGCACGGATGAAGATCAGGGAAAATCGTGATGAGGTAGAGCACAATCATGAAGTGATTAAAAAACTTCAGGAGATCCGCCAATTGCTGGTAGATTTGGATAATCAATTATAATTGAGCAGAAATGCCGTCAGCCAGGGATATCATTGAAGTATTGGAGCAGGTGGCACCTCTTGCCCTTCAGGAATCCTATGATAATGCCGGTTTACTCACAGGACAACCGGATACCCCTGTAACGGGTGTGTTGGTTGCACTGGATCCGACTCAGGAAGTGCTGGACGAAGCAATATCATCAGGCTGCAATCTGATCATAACACATCACCCCCTGGTATTTCAACCGCTAAAAACTCTTTCAGGTGAAGGTTGGGTAAAAAGATTATTGGTCAAAGCAGTCAAATATGATTTGTTATTATATGCAGCCCACACTAATCTTGATATGATACCGGCTGGTGTATCAGGACGTATGGCGGATCTGCTCGGGTTAACCAACCGTACTGTTTTGGTTCCGAGGAAGGAGGACTTGCTGAAATTGGTGGTTTATGTGCCGGATGCCTATATAGGAAAAGTTTCGGATGCTCTTTTCTCTGCCGGGGCAGGGCATATTGGTCATTATGACTCCTGCTCATTCCGTACTCATGGAACCGGTACTTTCAGGGGAGACCTGGAATCAAATCCCAGAGTAGGGAAACGGGGTCAACTACACCATGAAGAAGAGTATCGTCTTGAGACGGTTTTACCGCGACATTTAACCGGTAGAATACTACGTGAAATGATTAAGGTCCACCCTTATGAGGAGGTGGCTTATGATCTTTTCCCTTTGTTGAATGAGTATTCAGGACAGGGAATAGGTATCATTGGCAATCTTCCGGAAGCTCTTGGAGAAAAAGCTTTCCTGGATCTGGTAAAGAAAAAATTTGGTGTGGTTACTATCCGTCATTCGGACTGGATCAACCGGCCGGTCAGAAAAGTGGCATTATGCGGGGGAAGTGGTGGTGAGTTTATTCCACAGGCTTTAACTTCCGGAGCAGATGTATATCTTACCGGTGAAATAAAATATCATCAGTATGCTGATGCGGATGGAAAAATGCTTTTTGCGGATATAGGGCATTTTGAGAGTGAGCAATTTACTGCTTCATTAATCTATGACCTGATTTCAGAAAAATTCCCTAAATTTGCAGTTCATTTGTCAAAAAACATCACCAATCCGATAAAATATTATTGATATATGGTCGTACAACAAGTAGTTGAAAAGGATAAGGGGATTTCAGTTGAACAGAAACTGAGAGACCTGTATGAGTTACAGACGGTAGACTCGGAAATAGATAAGATCCAAATCCTAAGAGGAGAACTGCCTTTGGAGGTTCAGGACCTGGAAGATGAGTTGGCCGGATTAGAAACCCGTATTCAAAATGTTGAGGATGAATTGGTTGAATTGAATAGTGCTATTGCTAAGAAGAAGACGGAAATTGAAGAAGCACAGGCATTGATTAAGAAGTATGAATCCCAGCAGGATAATGTAAGAAACAACCGGGAGTATGATTCATTATCCAAAGAGATTGAATTTCAGACCCTGGAGATTCAGTTATGTGAGAAAAGAATCAATGAATTTACTGCCAGGTTAAAAGATAAACAGGCGTTGAGCGAAGATTCAAAAAAGATTTTTGAAGAACGCAAAAACGATTTGGAGATCAAGAAGAAAGAGCTGGGTGATATTATAGCCGAGACTCAAAAAGAGGAAGAAATATTGGCCAAACGCTCTGAAGTTCTCAGTGCACGCATTGAAGAACGTTTGATTACCGCGTATCGGCGGATTCGAAAAAATGCACGAAATGGTTTGGCAGTGGTCACGGTTCAGCGTGACGCCTGTGGAGGTTGTTTCAATCACATTCCGCCACAACGTCAGCTAGACATCAAATCACGAAAAAAGATCATTGTTTGCGAATACTGTGGACGCATCCTGGTGGATGATGAGATTACAGGGATTGATAAATAGATGAATGCTGCTGACCGGATACGGACCAGCTGCCTGATATTTATTTTTGGTTTTTTACTTCTTGGTTCTGTTAACGGACAGGTTTCTTATTCTGATCAAGCAGTCAGGGCTGCATTAGAGCTCAATTTCAAACAGGCTGATTCTCTTTTAAGCCACTCTTCTGAGGATATTCATAGCGTTTCATGGATTCGCTCTCAATCGTTTCAGGAATTTTTAAAAGTTTTATTACGACAGAATGATGCGGGGTACCGGCACTTTTGTATTGCCATGGAGCAATGGCTGAACGGATTAAGCAAATTGCCGGATTTTACATCGGGACGTGATGCGGCAAAGTGTGAGATTTGGCTTTATAAGGCAGTATTAAGCAGTCAGTTTTCAGATTATCAGAAGTCTGCCTGGAGTACTTACACAGCCTGGAAGATTTATAAACATCATCAATCCGGAATGACACCCGGTGAACGGGATAAATTCGCGGGGATATTATTGTTGATTTTTGAACAGGTTCCCGATCAGTATCATCAATATTTAAAGATTCTCGGGATCAGAACCGAGGGGGCGGATGGCCTGGTCTTATTGCAGCGATACTATCGGTCGGCACTACCCGGTAGTCTTGAACAGCTGGAGGGTGTGCTGCTGCTTCTGTCGGCTGCTAATGGGTTTAACAAGCATCCGGATGAGATTGATCTGTGGATTCAGGAAGGGGTTGCCGGTATGTCATCCAATATTCTGGTTGATTATCTGATTGCATTATATCTGTTAAAGTCGGGAAATAACGAGTCTGCATTACAGCGCTTGCTTGAACATACCGCTCCGGATCCCCATCTGTTTCCATACTGGTATTACCAGGTTGGCCGGATGAAATTGTACCGGCATGATCGGGATGCTTCGGTTTGGCTCGAACAGTTTCTGCGATCCGGGAAGGATTTGAATCTGCACAAATCGGCCTGGCAAAAACTATCCTGGTATCACCTGTTGAATGCCCAGACAGAAGCTTATTATATTGACCGGCAGCAAGTACTGAATGAGGGTCCTTCGGTTCATCCTGCTGATGCTGAAGCAGTAGATGAAGTAACCGGAGGACAATCTGAAGATCCCCGTCGAGTAGCATTACGGATTCTTTTTGACGGAGGTTATTACCGGTTATGTATTCATAAGGGGATGGCTGCCTTACAGGTGATTACTGAACCGGTCATCCGTGCAGAGGTTCACTACCGGTTGGCGAGGAGTTTTCAACAAATAAAAGATTATCCGTCTGCACTGGTTCATTTTCAAAAAGTTATTGATGCCCGGCAGTTTGTTGATCAATACTGGTTGCCCAATTCGGCATTACAGATGGGGTTGATGTATCTGGATATGCATCAATTGGAGCAAGCACACAAATATTTGCGCCTCTGTTTAAAGTTAAATCATTACGGTTACCGGCAGGGGATTCGGCGCGAAGCTGAGACGGCATTACGTCGGATAGATTAATTACCAGCTGCCACCGGCACCACCTCCACCGAAAGAACCGCCTCCTCCTCCTCCAAAACCTCCAAATCCACCCATTCCCGAGGAGAAATTATTAAATGAACCCTGATGAGAGTTAAACGATGATCCCATCATTCCCATCAGGATCCAGAACGGGAGGTTACCTCCCAACGAACGATGTCGGGCCGCGGTTGATCGTCCTGAGAAAAGCATTAACATTAAAAATACGAAGAAAACCAGTCCGCCAACCCGGCTGGCCGGTGAGCGACCGGTTTCTTTGAGATATTCATCGGCAGTAAATTCTCCGGCTGTCAGTTTCATCAGCGTGTTGATTCCCTGATTGATCCCGGTAAAATAGTCGCCATTTTTAAAAGCCGGCAGGATCTCATTCCGGATGATTCTGTTGGTCACTGCATCCGGAACCACACCCTCCAGGCCGTAACCTACTGCAATAAAGATTTCTCCTTTCTCCCGTGCGGTTTTGGGCTTGATCAGCATCATGATTCCATTATCTTTCCCCTTCTGTCCCACACCCCATTTTTCTGCCAGCCGTGTGGTATAGTCGGCTTTTTCGTATCCATGAAGATCGGATACCGTGACCACATAAATTTGCGTGGATGTTTGATTGTTAAATTCAAACAGTTTTTGCTCAAGCAGAGCTGCCTGGTCAGCCGGGAGTACTTTGGCAAAATCATTAACCAGTCTTGGAGGAGACATGGGGTCGGGAAGGTCTTGTGCGGATAAAGGGTTCAGGAAAGCGGTAATAAAAAGTATCAGTAATAACGGTATGTTTTTTTTCATGATATTCATTTTCCGAAAGAGATTTCATCACTCAGTTCATTTACATCGTCCTGTTGGTAGGGGAAATGGGCTTTAAGTTTTTCACCCGCCATTTTGATTCCTCGTGAAAGGCCTTCGGCAAAATGGCTGTCGCGAAAATAGGGAATCATGGTCTCCTTGATTTGATCCCAAAAATTTTCGGGAACTTTTTGATTGATTCCCACGTCACCCAGGATGGCAAATTTCCGGTTCTTTACGGCCAGGTAGAAAAGCACACCGTTACGCAGTTGGGTTTTATGCATTTTCAGTTTCTTGAAAATATGCGAAGCCTGATCAAGGATATCCCCTTTAAAGGAGGTTTCAATGTGGACGCGTATTTCCCCTGAAGTGTTTTTTTCAGCCTCACGGATGGCAGCCACAATTATTTGCTGATCCTGATCGGATAATAATTTTTTAATGGAAGACATAGTTAAAATTTTACTTTAGGTGGTTGGTCGGCACCCTTTACTGCTTCGAAATAGGGTTTTTCTTTAAATCCAAACATCGAAGCAAAAATATTCTTCGGGAACATTTTAATATAGGTATTGTATATTCTGGCAGTTTCATTGAATTTTCGTCTCTCCGTAGCAATGCGGTTTTCAGTACCTTCTAACTGGGCTTGCAGGTCAAGAAAGTTTTGATTGGCTTTTAATTCGGGATATCGTTCCACTACTACCATCAAACGGCCCAGTGCGCCGGACAAACCTGCCTGGGCTTGCTGGAATTGCTGCATGACTTCAGGAGTCAGTTTTTGGGGATCAAGTTGTATGGAGGTTGCTTTTGCCCGGGCATTAATCACTGCTTCTAGCGTTTTGCGTTCAAAATCGGCATACCCTTTTACAGTGTTTACCAGATTGGGGATTAAATCGGTACGTCTCTGGTAGGTATTCTCGACATTGGCCCATTGTTGGTCAACTGCTTCACTGTGTTGTACCATTGTGTTGTAAGTGCCTTTAAAGTAGTTGAATACCAATAGAATAACAACAACTACAATAATGATCGACAACCATTTGGATCTTCTGTTTTTCATATTTTAGTATTTTATCCGTAAGTGATCAAATATTATTCCAAAATGCGTACGGGTCTTGGTTTATCCAGATTCTGGAAATCCGGGTTAAAAAAATCACTTCATTCTTTAATAAGTACAAATTGGGTATCCTCCATCCCGCTTTAAAATGCGTATTTTTGTTTAAAATAGAAAAAAAGTATCATGAAGAAGCTACATTTTTTTACCAAGCGAAGTTTGGCAGTGGGGATTGCTGCCATTTTAGCAGCATTTGGATCTCATTTTTCTTCATTTGCCCAAAGTAATGCTGAGATTACAGCGTTCAATTTCAATTTGGTGCCTAATTATGCTGAGACCATTGATCCGGCTAATCTGACCATTACGGTACCGGTGTATCATTCTGCTGATGTGGCCAATTTGGTGGCAGTTTTTACCGTTTCTGCCGGTGCCACAGTAAAAGTAAACGATGTGGCTCAAACCAGTGGTTCGTCTGTAAATGACTTCACCAGTCCGGTTACCTATGTGGTGACAAGCGGGGATGGTTCGGTAACCAAGAACTGGGTGGTAACGGTAATAAAAAATGCGGCGCTGACAGATAAGCAGTTGTTGTCTTTCTCCTTTGCTGCAATTCCGGGGGCAGTGGGGGTGATTGATCAGAATAATCATACGGTCACGGTTCAGGTGCCGCATTCTCAGGATGTAACTGCGCTTGTGGCTACCTTTACTTCATCCACACTGAGCCGGGTATATGTAGGAGGCGTTCTTCAGGTGAGTGGAACCACTCCGAATGATTTTACCAATACGGTAACGTACCAGGTGATGGCGGAGAACGGATCTACGCGTAACTATTATGTATCGATAACCCGGGCTGCTGCCCGAACGGAGAAGGAGATCACCGCCTTCAGTTTCCAGGGGCTGACCCCTCCTGTGGCGGGTGTGATCGACCAGACGGCACATACTATTGCACTGACGGTTCCCTATGCGACCGACCTGACTACTTTGGTAGCTACTTTCACCAATTCCTATCTTTCAAAGGTTAAAGTAGGTACCATCATTCAGACCAGCGGTGTGACTGCAAATGATTTCACCAACCCGGTAAATTACACGGTGGTTGCCGAAGATGCCAGTACACAGGATTATGTGGTGACGGTTACCAAAGCGCCTGCCAGTACACTGGCACAAATCACTACATTTAAATTCTCTGATAAAACACCTGAAATTGTGGGTGTGATTAATCAGGGAGCCGGGACAATCAATTTGACCATACCCTATTCTCAGACCAAAACAGGTCGGGTAGCTACCTTTGTAAAATCTGAATTTTCTACCGTGACTGTCGGAGGGGTGACACAGGTAAGCGGGGTGACAGTGAATGATTTTACTACTGACAAGACCTATACGGTTACCGCACAGGATGGGACTACCACCAAAACATATGTGGTTCATGTCGACCAGACGCCGGCCAGTCAGGCCAATGATATTTTGACGTTTGCTTTTGAAAAGACTCATAACAATCAGCTTTCGGTGGATGCCAACGGTGTAATTGATCAGACGGCTAAAACCATAGCGGTTACGGTTCCTTTCTCAACGGTAGTAACTGCATTGGTGGCTACTTTTACCAACAGTCCTCTTTCAACGGTTAAAGTGAACAATCTGACCCAGCAGAGCGGAGTAACTCCGAATAATTTCACCAATCCGGTTGCTTACACTTGTGTGGCGGAAGATGGTTCTGCTGAAATTTATACTGTGACGGTTACCAGGGCAGCCCCCAGCCAGTTGAATCAGTTGCTGACTTACAAGTTTGAGGCGGCGAAAAATACTGCATTGGCCGCTGATGTAAACGGGGTGATTGATGATCCTGCAAAAACAGTCACGCTGCATGTGCCATATGGTACTGACGTTACAGCTTTGGTGGCTACATTTACCATTTCACCTCAGGCAACGGCCAAAGTTAATAGTGTAACACAAGTCAGTGGTACATCTGCAAATAATTTTACTAATCCGGTTAACTATCAGATTGTTGCTGAGGATGGTTCTACTGA